>DASZKQ010000290.1:0-21276 GCA_035552835.1 Mycobacterium sp.
ATCCTCACGGCGGAGGTCGGAATGCAGCACCATCCGCAACGCGGTCGGCACCAGCGATACGGCGCGCGGGCGGTGCGTGCGCACTGCTTCGGCCCAACGGTTGAGCTCGAATCGCTCCAGCAACACGAAGGATCGCGCCTCGGCGACACATTGCAGTATCCGGAACACCCCGCCGATATGCACCAGCGGCGAGTTGACGATCGCGACACCGCGACGCAACTCCCTCGGCGCCGGTGGTCGGTCACTCTCCGGACCCATCACGCTGTGCGCCAGCATGTCGTAGGTGAGGTCCACGCGTTTGGCTGGTCCGGTCGTGCCGCTGGTCAACATCCGTACCGCGACGCCGGGCCGCACATCCTGGTGGGTGCGAGCCCCGCTTCCCTCAACCACTTTCGGCTCGACGTCTTGGTCCGAGATCGACACCACCGTCGTGGCAGACGGCTTGTCGAGTGTCGCCAGGTCGTCGGACTCGCCGATGATCAACGGCAGCCCTAGCTGGTTGACGTCTGCTTTGATGCGCTCATCGCCGCGAGCCGGGTTGATGACCACGACGGTCGCTCCACACTGCAGCACGCCGAGAAGCGAGGCCACCTGCGCCGGACGATTACGCAGCAGGACCCCGACCTGCGGTTGCTCGATGCCATTACCGACGAGCGAACCGATCCGGTCAGCCAGGTTGCCAAGCGCGCCCCACGACCGCCATTGGCCCTCATACTCCAGAGCCGGCGCGTCAGGCGCCAGACCCAGCACGTCGGCGATGCGCCGACTGAGCGGATGCATCATCAGCGGATCCTCGGAATCGGCGCGGAGCTACGAGGACCTCGGTCGCGTGCCGCCAGCTCGGCGGTGCCGATCGGATTGCCTAACCGGGTGTAGATCAGCCCCTGATCCAGCGCCGCTCGGTAGGGCTTGTCCAGTGATTCCCAGATCGCTTTAACGGTGCCCTGGGTCGCCGACGGCGGTTTGGCCGCGATTATTGCGGCGATCTCGTGCGCCCGGGTCCACAACTGTTCGCCGGCGACAACTTCGGATACCAGCCCGATCCGAAGGGCGGTGTCGGCGCTGACCCGTTCGTCGTTGCCCATCAGGGCTATCCGCAACGTTTCACCCAGGCCCACCCGGCGCATTAGCCCGATCGGCTCCAGCGCGCAGACCAGCCCCGCCGACACGTGGGAGTCGAAAAACGTCGCGTCCGTTGAGCAGATGACCACGTCGGACTCATTGATGAAGTAGAAAGCGCCCGCGGTGCACATTCCTTGCACCGCGCATACCACCGGCTTCCACATCTTCTGCCACTTCGGGCTCAGCGCTTCGCCGGGATCCTCGTGATTCCAGATGTTTTCGGGCTGACCGTAGGGCGTCTTGATGTCGAGGCCGGCGCTGAACGCTCGGCTACCGGCTGCCCGCAGCACCACGGCATTGACCGAATCATCCGCCTTGACGATCCGCCAGGCCCGGGCCATCTCGTCACACATCGTCCGGTTGAACGCGTTGAGCTGGTCGGGCCGGTTCAAGGTGATGGTGGCGACCCGGTCGACGGTGTCCACATCGAGTTGGATGGTCTCAAAGCTCATCTGCACTGCCACTCCGGTGGCCGCTTCTCGACGAACGCCTTTGGCCCTTCGAGGGAATCCTCGGTGTGCAGGTTGCGCTCGCGGAACGCTTCGGCCAGCATCTCGGCCTCGTGCAGCGGTAGGTCGAGGCCCTTGAGGATTGCCAGTCGAGTGCCCCGAACGGCCAGCGGCGCATTGGAGTTGACGATGTCGGCGATCTCGTGGGCACGTTCCAGCAGTCGGTCGTGTTCGACGATCTCGCTGATCAGGCCGAGCTCATAGGCGCGTTGGGCGCTCATCCGCTCATGTTTGCCCATCAACGCCATCCGCAGCGCTATCGAGCGCGGTAGTACCCGCGCCACCCGGACCACTTCACGTGCGGCTACCAGGCCGATGCTGACGTGTGGGTCGAAGAATGTTGCCTTATCGGACGCGATGACAATGTCCCCGGTGGTCACCCAATCCAGGCCGGCTCCGCAACAGATTCCGTTGATCGCGGCGAGCACCGGCTTGGCCATTGTCCGGAACGGCGGGGTGCCCTCCTGCGGCGCTTCCCACTGTTCGTAGTTGGACAGATACGGCGCCTCGTTGATCACCTTGCCGTCGCCGCGGATCGCCTTGACGTCTGCGCCGGTGCAGAATGCCCGTCCGGTAGCGGTAACGATGAGAATCCAAACCGCATCGTCGTTTTCGGCTTCCCGGTAAGCGCTGCGCAGCTCGGCGATCATATGCGGGCTGAGCGCGTTGAGGGCATTGGGGCGGTTCAGGGTAATGGTGGCCTTGTGGCGAAAGACTTCGTACTTGATGGTGTCGTATGACTGTGCAGAGCTAGCAGACATCAGCGTTCCTCGTTGATTCAGTGTCATCGGCCATGGAACTGCGGTGGGCGTCGTTCTCGGAAAGCTGCCAGCCCCTCTTTGAAATCCTTGGTTCGACAGGAAAGTTCGAGGTCGAAGAGTTCTTGAGTCATGGACTGGGTCAGCGTCGCGTGCTGACCGTAATGGATAGCCTGCTTGGCCAGACCGAGCGCCACCGTGGGCCCGCCAGCCAGTCGTGCCAGTAGTTCCTCGCAGCTGTCGTCGAGCTCTGCGGGGCTGACGGCTCGGTGGATCAAACCCCAGTCCGCGGCGTCTGTGGCACTGACTTTGTCACCGAGCAGCAGCATCTGCTTCGCGCGGGTCAGCCCGATCAGGCGGGGGAGTAGCCAGCTGGCACCCGAATCTGGGCTGAACCCGCGGGCCGCAAACGGCTCCCAGAACACCGCGTCGGTGGCAGCAACGGTGAAGTCAGCGGCGAGTGCCAGATTGCACCCGAGGCCCGCGGCGAATCCCCGCACGCTGCAGACGACGGGCAGCTGGATGCCGTGCACCAGTTCGATCACGCGATGAGCGGTGTGGGGAATGCGGCGGACGAGGTCACCGGTGCGCGGGCGTGGGTCGGCGCCGCTGTTGGTGGCAACCCAATCAGCGCCGGCGCAGAAGTCGTCGCCTGCGCCGCGGATGTGGATGGCCCGCAGGGTGTCATCGGTGGCGGCATCGGTCATCGTGGCGATGAAAGTCTCGATCATGTTATGGCTCAAAGAGTTGCGCTGCGACGGGCGGTCGAGCGTGATCCGCAGCACCGCGCCCTCCCGGCTCGTGGTTAGCGAGCCGTCGGCCGCCGTGGAGTCCAGGTCTTGACTCACCGTCAAATCCGCCCTTCCCACGCCGATATGGTTACCCATACAGTAGGCTATACAATTGCTGCGCTGTATAACTTAGCAAGGAAAGCCCGGCGACGGAACAGCTGCATCAGGAAGAGGGCTTATGGGCGAACGCCAACCAGGGGCCGTTCCCGCGCGGCCGGGCCCGGACAGTGCGCGATTCGGCGAAGCTCCCCTTGCGCAGACCGTCGCAGCGGCCGGCGCGATCCGCCGACTCAGCTCGCTACTGCTGTCGTTGGAACATGCCCATCCGACAGTGGATGCGATTCTGGCGCAGATCAGCGATTGGGAACGCGAGCTGAGCACGGCGGTTCCGCCGGACAGCGCACCGCGGATCGGCTCCGACGACTCCGACGACAATGGCAGCCGGCGCGTCTATCTCGATCACGCGACGGACATCGGTGCGTTCAACCCCTGCTTCCCGGAATACCGCTTCGATCACCTCGACGCCGACACCGCGTCCGGCGAGGTCACATTTCCGCTGGTTTACGAGGGCCCACCGGGCTTGGTTCACGGCGGTTTTCTTGCGGTGTTCTTCGACTGCATCATGCAGCACCAGAATTGCCTTGCGGGACTGTCCGGCAAGACCCGGTCACTACAGGTGACCTTCCGTCGGCCGACGCCCGTGCTGACCGACTTACGTTTCGATATCGCCCGGTCCGAGGTAGATCGAGGCATCACGTCGACGGCCCGGTTGCTCCTCGACGACGAGGTGCTATGCATCGGTGAGGTCAACACACTGGCGCAGACGCCGGACAGGTTGACCGGATTTCGATTCGGCAAGCGACGACCCGAGAAGACCTGACGTGGCTTTGCAGCGCTTTCGCCAACCCCGCGTCGCAGAAATCGTCGCCTCGAAGTTGCGCGACGATATCTTGTCCGGCCGCCTGAAAGAGGGCGATGTCCTGCCGTCTCAGGAAAGCCTGTTCGGCGAATTCGGAGTGAGCCCACCGGCGTTGCGGGAGGCAATCCACATCCTGGAGACCGACGGGCTGATCTCGGTGCGGCGCGGCAATGTCGGCGGAGCGGTCGTCCATCATCCGACGGCCGAACGGACCGCGCACATGATCAGCATGGTTCTGCAGGCGAGGTCTGCGACGCCGGTGGACATCAGCGAGGCACTGATGCATCTCGAGCCGATCTGCGCGGGGATGTGCGCCGCACGTGGAGACCGGATGACCGAAGTGGTGCCCCATCTGCAGAACGAAATCGATATCCAGATCACCCAATTCGACGATGTGTCACAGTATGTGCCCAATGCCCGCCGGTTTCACGAGACGCTGGTCTCCCGATGCGGCAACGAGCCGATGATCCTGCTGATAGGCTCGCTGGAACTGATCTGGTCTGCGCACGAGTCTTCGGTCTGGTCCGATGACGGCGAGCCGACGCCGATGGTGGACAAGACCAAGCGAGCCGCGCTGCGCGACCATCAGCGTCTGCTCGACGCTATTCGCGATGGCAATCCGGCCAGGGCGGTCCGGCTGGCGCAGGATCACCTTGCCGCGGCTCGGCGCAAGACGCTTGCTTTCGACACCGACAAAACCATTGAGGCGAAACGGATGTCGGATATCGGTCCGCGACTGAACGTGGGCTCCGCATATAACGGCCGACCAAAGAACAGGAAGGAGTCCGGCGCATGACAGTATCGGACGCTTCAGATGGCCGCGTTCTGTTCGAAGTCGATTCCGAAAAACGAATCGCCACCATCACTTTCAACAACCCCAAACAGCGCAACTCATACGACGCCAGCATGCGTGACGCCATCGCCCGGTGTCTGGACCGGGTGGCCGAGGACGACGATCTGACGGTGGTGCTGCTGCGTGGAGCCGACGGGGTGTTCAGTGCCGGGGCGGACATGAACAACGCGTACGGCTGGTACGGCGAGCAAGGCGCCAAAGAGGCAAAACGTCGGCCCAGTCAGCGCCGCCGACTGACCGTGGACCGTAAGTCGTTTGGCTTCTACCACAACCTGATGGGCTTTCCCAAGGTCACCGTGGGGGAGATCAGCGGCTACGCACTCGGCGGTGGGTTCGAGATGGCGTTGATGACCGACATCTCGGTAATCGCTCGCGATACGAAGATCGGCATGCCGGCTACCCGCTTCCTCGGACCCGCGCTGGGCAGCCTGCACATGTTCTTCCATCGGTTGGGGCCGGTGCTGGCGCGCCGCCTTTTGTTGACCGGCGACATCATCGAGGCCGGTGCCATCGAGCACCTCGGAATCTTCACTGACACTTGCGATCCCGGCATAGTGCCGGCTCGGGCCCGGTACTGGGCGGAGAAGGCCGCGAAAATGCCGGCCGATGGCGTCGTGATCGCCAAAGAGGCATTTCGGCTCGTCGAGCAGAGTCAGGCTTACCAGGGTGAGGAAGTAGCCAGCTACTTATTTCACGCGTACGGAACCAATCTGCAATTCGCGCCGGGTGAGTTCAACTTCGTCAAGACTCGAGCGGAGCACGGCACCCAAGAGGCGTTCCGACTGCGCGATGAGCATTTCAACGTACCCGAGCCTGAGACCCCGTAACGGTTTCCCCACCCGTTAACGCGATGCTTTGGCTCGTCCACGGGAGGTGCTCGACTTCGCCGGTTTGCGTTGCCGGCCAGTCGACTTCGACCGCTGCTCAATCAGCCGACTGGCATGGTCGAGGATGCAGTCCAGGCCGTATTCGAAGTTGTTGTCGTCGGGCGCGCCGATGTGGTGGCCCTTCGCGGTCATTTGGGCCAGCAGCGGCGTGGTTTCGGGATCGATGACCATGGCGCCCTCGATTGTGCGTGCCCCATTCTCCGTCGCCTGGTTCTTCTCCTGAAGCCGATGCAGCACCACCGAACCTCGCACGTGAACCGACACCGCGGAATAGGTGTCGAAGGCTTCTTCGGGCGACAGTCCCGCCTCGACCAGACCAGCGATCGCCTTCTCGATCTCCTGGACGCCCAGCCGGGCGGCTCTGGGACTGAGGGCCGACCTGATCAAAATCAGATCGCAGAGTATTGGGTTGCCCATGAACGTTTTTCGCATCGAGCGAGCGTGATTGCGCAGGGTCTCGCGCCAGTCGCTGGCTTCGACGTACGGGGTGGCGAACATATACTTGCGCAAGGCGCGGTCGGTCATCGCGTTGAGCAGATCGTCCTTCTTGCGGAAGTACCAGTAAATGCTGGTGACGCCCACGCCGAGATGCTTGCCCAGCAGCGGCATGCTCAGGTTGTCGATCGACACTTGCTCTGCGAGCTCGAACGCGCCGCTGATGATGTCGTCGGGATTGATGGACCCGCGTTCGCGTCGCTGACGCTTCTCGGCGGTTGCTTGCTTGGCCACTGCCGGCACCTCCATCAAGATCAATGCTGCGCATGCCGTTCCGGTCTCGCGCCGGTGGAGTCGAATCTACCGGCAGCCGCCCGGTGATCTGCGGTTACGCAGCCGTGTCGCGTTCCCCGTCTGCTACTGTAATACCTATCGTAGGCTTTTTGATACGCATGGCGGCAAGCGAACGGTAACCGGGTATTTGCCATGGATTTAGGGCTGACAAACGCCACCGCCGTCATCGTCGGCGGTGGCCGCGGCATGGGGCTGGCCGCCGCGCGCTGCCTGGCAGACGACGGTGCCCGGGTCGCGATCATCGCCCGGTCCCGGGATGACCTCGACCGCGCGACCGAAGACTTGACGAGTCGCGGCAGCCCCGATGCGCTCGGGCTGGTAGCCGACATCGGTGACGCCGATCGAGTCAACGGTGTGTTCGCCGAGCTCGGTGACCGGTGGAATGGCGAACTCAATGTGCTCGTCAATGCGGTCGGCCCGGGTGCGGTAGGCGGCTTCGAAGATCTGACCGATGAGCAGTGGGATCAGGCTTTCGACGACGGCGTAATGGGCATGGTGCGCTGCGTGCGTGCGGCCCTTCCGCTACTTCGCAAGGCGGCGTGGGCGCGGATCGTCAACTTTTCGGCGCACTCCACCCAGCGCCAAAGTGTCATGCTGCCGGCGTACACCGCGGCCAAAGCCGCGCTGACGAGCGTCTCCAAAAACTTGTCGCTGTTGCTGGCCAAAGACGAGATCCTGGTCAACGTGGTGTCGCCGGGCAGCATCGCTTCCGAGTCGCTGGTCGGCTGGGCTAAGTCGGTCGGCGTCGACGGTGACGATCCCTACCGGCTGATGGACGGCATCGCCAAGCACTTCGGGCATCCGGCACACATGCCACGAGCCGGGCTGCCGGACGAAATGGGTTCAGTGGTGGCGTTTTTGGCGTCGCGCCGCAATTCCTACATGACCGGAGCGAACATCAATGTCGACGGCGGTTCGGACTTCACCTGACGGTCGCTGACTGGGAAGGAGTCGACGATGGCCACAGCCGGCGAGGCACGCGGTTGGGCACGCAGCGCTTTGCGGGGAATCGGCGATTCCCTGTACACACCGTTTTGCGGCACCGACGGCGACGACATCGACTGGGACGCTTACCGGGCGCTGATTCGCTACTGCGTCAGCGATCTTGGGCACCCGCTGTTGTGGTGCACTAGCGGTATCGCGGAGTTCTGGTCGTTGACGCTCGACGAGCGAAAGCGCTTGCTGGAGGTGGCGATCGAGGAGGCCCGAGCCGCTAATCCGGGCATCGTGGTGCAAGCCTGCACGGCTGCAATGTCGGCCAAGGACTGCCTGGATCTGACACTGCACGCCCAGCACGCCGGCGCGGACATCGCGTACATCCAGACCCCGATGATGGAGGCTCACGGCGGCGAAGGCGTGTTGCGGTTCTTCACATACATCGGTCAGCGCACCGATATTGCCCTGGGCATGTTCAACTCACCCTCCTCGGGATACGTGCTGACGGCGGCCGAAGGCGCACGGATCTACGACGAGGTCCCCGCCGTCTGCGCAACCAAGGAGGGCGCCTTCCGCCCGGCCAACAGCCGTTTGTTGCATGAATTGGCGCCCGGCCTGGTGATCTGGGAGTGCGAGAAAACCGTGTACCGCGCCGGATGGCTGCGCGAGGGGATCGTCTGTCCGGCCCAGCTGGGCACTGCCGGTTACCTGTTCGAGACGCCGCAGCGGCCGTTGCTCTCCGAGTATTGGGACCTGGTGTGCAATGACGAGCTCGTCGAGGCGATGGACTACGGCCGCGAATCAGGTCTCGACCAATTCGACATCGACCTCGGATCCTGGTTCACCTGCTATCCGGGTCGGGCGGATTACTTCACGCACTGGGGCGGCGCGTTCAAGTACGCCGCTTCGGTGCTCGGCCTGCCGATCGGCGCCTACCCGCATTCCCGGCCGCCGCAAGCAAAGTTGCCGCCGGAGGCCAAAGCTCAGATCGAAAAGGCCTATCAGCGCCTCGGGCTTGTCGACGCCTAGCGACGTTGCGGAATGCAGTACCGATAGGTATACAGTATGGGTATAAGCTTTCACCGGCTTGCCGCGAGTGGCCAGTTAAAGTACGTCGTTACCGATTTTGTGTGCCATAACTGGCCACTGGGCGACAGGAGGATGCAGATGAGCACCGCCGACGACGTCGTCGCCGATCCCGCCCAAGACGAGGCAGTGATCTATGAGGTGACTGCGCGCGGTGTCGCGGTCCTGACGTTGAACCGGCCGGATCGACTCAACACCTGGGGCGGTGACATCGCGACCGCGTTCTACGCAGGATTGGACCGCGCCGAAGAGGACCCGGCCGTTCGGGTGATCGTGCTGACCGGTCGCGGTAAGGCGTTCTGCGCCGGAGCGCAGCTGGGCTCGATGGGAAGTCTCACCCAGTCGATTGAGAAGACCGACCAGGGCACGCTGGCCAACCTCGTCGGGGACCGGCAGCCTTACCACCTGACCACGCTGAGCAAGCCGGTCGTTGCGGCGATCAACGGATCTTGTGTCGGTATCGGTCTGACGCAGGCGCTGATGTGCGACGTCCGGTTCGCCGCCGCCGGAGCCAAGTTCGCCGCGTCATTCGCGCGTCGTGGCCTGATCGCCGAATACGGCGTGTCCTGGATCCTTCCGCGGCTGACGGGCTGGGGCGTCGCACTCGATCTGTTGTTGAGCGGCCGGACCTTCCTTGCCGATGAAGCGGCAGACCTGGGACTGGTCAAAGAGGTGGTACCGCCCGAACACCTGATGAAGCGCGCCATGGACTACGCCGAAGACATCGCCCGAAACTGCTCGCCGGCATCCATGGCCATCATCAAGCGACAGACCTACGGTGATGCCATGCGCGAGGTAGTGCAATCGAGTTCACGGGCCGAAGCCTTGCTGTACGAGTCGCTGCGACGTCCCGATGTCATCGAAGGGATCACCAGCTTCCTTGACAAGCGAGCGCCGAGTTTTCCCGGGCTGAGCGCTTCGACGATGGCTACCAACGACTCTTGCGGTACCGGAAAGGACTCTCATGGGGAACTTGGGCTATAAGGCGATCGACGTCGACAACCACTACTACGAACCGCTGGATGCCTTCACCCGGCATCTAGACAAGAAGTTCCGCAGACGTGGCGTGCAGATTTTCAGCGACGGCAAGCACACCCAGGCGATCATCGGGGACCGGGTCAACCGGTTCATCCCCAACCCGACGTTCGACCCGATCATCGTGCCCGGGTGTCTGGATCTGCTGTTCCGCGGCGAGATTCCGGAAGGTGTCGACCCGGCATCGCTGATGAAGGTCGAGCGACTCGAGGCGCACCCCGAATACCAGAACCGCGACGCACGCATCGCAGTGATGGACACCCAGGGCATCGAAACGGTGTTTATGTTGCCGACGTTCGCGTGTGGCGTCGAAGAAGCGCTCAAACACGATGTCGAGGCGACGCTGGCGTCGCTCCATGCGTTCAACCTGTGGCTCGATGAGGACTGGGGCTTCGACCGGCCTGACCACCGCATCATCGCTGCGCCCATCATTTCGCTCGCCGATCCCGACAAGGCCCTCGAAGAGCTGGAATTCGTCTTGGGACGCGGCGCGAAGCTGGTACTGGTGCGTCCGGCCCCGGTGCCCGGTGTGGTCAAGCCGCGGTCGTTGGGCGACCCCCTCCACGATCCGGTATGGGCCACCTTGGCGGAGGCGGGGGTTCCGGTCGGCTTCCACTTGAGTGACAGCGGCTACCTGCAGATAGCCGGCATGTGGGGCGGCAAGTCGACGTTCGAGGCGTTCGGTGGCTCAAACCCGTTGGACCAGATACTTGTTGACGACCGCGCGATTCACGACACGATGGCCTCGATGATCGCACATGGGGTGTTCACCCGTCACCCGCAACTGAAAGCGGTCAGCATCGAGAACGGTTCGTACTTCGTACACCGGTTGATCAAGCGGCTGAGGAAGGCGGCCAACAACCACCCGAACTTGTTCCCCGAGGATCCGGTGGAGCAGCTGCGCAACAACGTCTGGATTGCGCCCTACTACGAGGACGACTTGCCGGAGTTGGCGTCGGACATCGGTGTCGACAAGATTCTGTTCGGATCGGACTGGCCGCACGGCGAAGGCTTGGAGGATCCGGTGTCGTTCACCGAGGAGTTGGTCGGATTCAGTGACGCCGATATCCGAAAGGTGATGCGGGACAACGCATTGGATTTGCTGGACGCCAAGGTCGGATCGGTCGCTTGAACGCTTCAGGCCACGCACACCCATGAGCGAGTGGACCATAGGGGCGGTCCTGGACGCGATCGCCGAGGTCATCCCGGACCGGCCGATCACCGTGTGCGGTGATCGCCGCAGCACGTTCGCCGAAACCGCGGACCGCACCCTTCGGCTGGCGAACTTCCTCGCCGCAAAGGGCCTCGGTGCCCACCGGGAACGAATCAGTCTGCAGAACTGGGAATGTGGGCAGGACCGTGTTGCGCTCGTCATGCACAACGACCTGTATCCGGACATCGTGGTCGGTTGCCTAAAGGCGCGCACCGTTCCGGTGAACGTCAACTACAACTACGCGCCGCGCGAAGTCTCCGAACTACTCGACTATTTGCGGCCGCGCGCCGTCATCTACCACAAGTCTCTGGGCGCGAAATTCGCCGCCGTGTTTCCGCCCGATAGTGCCGATCTGTTGCTGTCGGTAGAAGACGGAAGTGGCGTACCGGAACTGCCCGGTGCCGTGTCGCTGGACGATGCGCTGGCGCAAGGGGATAGCGACCATCGGCTGACGGCGTCGCCGGATGACCTGCTGATGATTTGTACCGGCGGTACCACCGGCCGACCTAAGGGTGTGCTCTGGCGCCAGTCCGACCTCTACGTGTCGTCAATGCTGGGGGCCGATCATGCGTCCGCTCAGGAGATCCATGACAAGGTGCGCTCAGCCGCCGCGCCGCCGTGGTTCGCGGTGTCACCGCTGATGCACGCCGCCGGCATGTGGACGGCGTTCGCGGCAATCATGGCCGGTACGGCGGTGGTGCTTTACGACACCAGCCGCAAGCTCGATCCACGAGCCGTGTGGGAGACGGCTGAGCGCGAGAAGGTCGGCATGATGACGATGGTCGGCGACGCCTATGCCGCGCCCCTGGTTGACGAGCTGCGGCGCGGTCAGTATGACTTGTCGTCGCTCAACGCGATCGGAACCGGCGGCGCCGCCACGAATCTGAAATACCAACGGGCGCTGCTGGAATTGCTGCCGCACATCACGTTGATCAACGGATATGGCTCCTCGGAAACCGGAAACATGGGATTCGGGAACAGCCACGGTGGCACCCGCACCGACACCTTCACGCTGCGCGAGGGCGGACGGGTCCTGTCCGAGGACTACAGCCACTTCCTTCGACCCGGCGAGCACGAGGTCGGTTGGGCTGCGAGAGAAGGGCGAATCCCGCTCGGATACTTCAATGATCCCGACGCCACCCGGAAGACATTCCCCGACGTCGACGGTCAGCGGGTGGTGATCTCCGGCGACCGGGCCAGTCTGGAAAAGGACGGCACGTTGCGGCTGTACGGCCGTGATTCGCTGGTAGTCAACACCGGCGGCGAAAAGGTCTTCGTCGAAGAGGTCGAAGAAGTACTGCGCGCACATCCAGCGGTCGCCGATGCATTAGTGGTAGGCCGCCCCAGCGAACGCTGGGGCGAAGAACTCGTCGCCGTCATCGAACTGCGCGACGGAGCCGAGGCGGTAGCTGAGCTGCTGCACACGCATTGCACATCGCAGCTGGCGCGGTTCAAGGCGCCCAAGGAGTTGATCTTCGTCGATCACGTCCATCGCTTGGGCAACGGCAAGGCCGATTACCGATGGGCGAAAAGTCAAGCGACAGAAAAGGCGCCGATGTCGACATGAACGCAAGCTCAGTAAGCCGAGTTATCGACTGCCTGGTCAATGTGCACTTCGCTGAGACCGAGAAGCAGCCCACCTGGATGCTGAAGGTACGCGACGACTACTTCAAGGGTCCGGAGTCGATGTTCGCGCCGGTCGACCTGGCGGAGCTGATCGATGAGATGGACGAGCAGGGTGTGCGTCAGGCCGTGCTGATGGACAACCTCGCGAAGCCGTCGGTAACCGCGCGCAAGTTCGTCGAAGCCAAGCCCGATCGGTTCGCGCTGGCTCTGGGCGGGGTCAACCTGCTGCGGCCGATGCCTTCGCTGCGGGAGCTCAGTGCTGTCGTCAAAGACCTTCCGGTCGCGTATGCCGCTGTGGGACCGAGCTTCTGGGGCGACGGCCAGTACCCGCCCAGCGACGCCGTGTACTACCCGCTCTACACCAAATGCGCGGAGCTTGGGCTACCGTTGTGCATTAACACCGGCCTTCCCGGACCTCCTATCCCTGGGGAGGTGCAGAACCCCATTCACCTCGACCGGGTCTGCGTGCGGTTCCCCGAACTCAAGCTGTGCATGATCCACGGCGCGGATCCCTGGTGGGACATTGCGATCCGATTGCTGATCAAATACACCAACCTGCGCCTGATGACGTCAGCTTGGTCGCCGAAGCGGCTACCGCAGAGCCTGCTGCACTACATGCAGACCCGCGGGCCCAACAAGGTGATCTACGCCTCCGACTGGCCAGTGCTGAAAATGCGCCGTGTCATCCCCGAAGCTCAAGCCCTGGACCTCCCCGCCGATGTCCTGGAGAACTACCTCTACAACAACGCGCACGAATTCTTCTTTCAGGGCCAGAAGGAGCACTGACTATGGACCGCTACGAACTGCGCAGACTCGACTACAGCCTGACCGAGGATCACCAGGCGTTGCAGGCTGCGTACCGAGATTTCTTCAAGACACACTGCCCGATCGAGACCGTCCGTGCCGCAGAGGAATCCGGGTTCGACAAGAGCCTGTGGGAGCGGCTGTGTGCAATGGGGGCAACGACCATGGCGTTGCCCGACACCGCCGGCGGCGACGGTGCGACACTGGTCGACCTGACGCTGGTGGCTGAGGAGATCGGGCGCTCGCTGGCACCGGTGCCCTGGATCGACCATGTGTGCGCGGCCCGGTTGCTGGCCAGACTCGGCTCGACGGAATCCGACGTCGTGAACGGCAAGCAGCTCGCGGCGTTTGACCCGCAACATGACAGCGTCAGCGGGGTCCGGCTGATCCCGACCGGATCGATCGCCGACCAGATCATCGTCCGTGACGGCAGCGGAGACGGGGCCGTGGTGCTCCTCACCTTCGATACCCGCCCAACCAAGGTGGATAACATCGGCCGGCTGCCCATGGCATGGGTCGATCCGGCGGCCGCCGACACCAGCGTCGTGCTGGCCAGCGGATCCGACGCCTTGGCGCAATATCAACGGGCACTGGATGAATGGCGGGTATTGACCGCAGCGGCATTGACCGGCCTGGTCGAAGAGACCATGACAATCGCGGCGGAGTTCGCCAAGAACCGCTACACGCTGGGTGTGCCGATCTCGACGTTGCAGGGCATCTCCCATCCACTTGCCAACATTGCGATCACCGTGCAGGGCGGCCGAAATCTCGCGCGGCGCGCTGCGTGGTTCTTGGACAACGAGCCCGACGAACGTCCGGAATTGGCCCCAGCGGCGTTTGTGTTCATGGCCGAGGAGGCGGCCAAGGCCGCGACGATGGCGGTGCATGTGCAAGGCGGTCTCGGAGTTTCGGCGGAGGCGGCCGCGACGGCATATCTGGTGCGGGCCCGTGGGTGGGCGCTGGCTGGCGGAGACCCCGGCGCCAGCGCCAAATACATCGCCGAGATCGTCGCCGAACGCGAAAGCCCTACCGGAAAGGACGCGTAAGTGGATTTCTCCCGAGTCACGCTTTCCGACGATGATCAAGCCTTCTTCGACGAGGCGCGCGATTTCCTGAAAACCCATGTGACCGAAGACGTCAAACGCCGGGACCGCGAAACCGGCGACAACTTCGCCGAAGGTGTGCATCTGGCGCTGGGTGCGGCTGGCTACCTCGAAGGCGAGTGGAAGTCGCACGCTGACGGCGGCTTCACCCGGGTGCGCCGCCGCATCTGGGAACTGGAGAAGCGGCGGGCGCATGTGCCCTGGGTGACGTGGGGGACCACCGCCATGGTGGCGCGTTCGGTGGCGAAGTTCGGGTCGCCGGAACTGCGGGATGAGGTACTGCCGAAGGTCTTCAGCGGGCACGTCCGGCTCTGCTTAGGGTACACCGAGCCCGAAGGTGGTTCCGATATCGCGACCTGCAAGACACGCGCAGTACGTGATGGTGACGGCTGGATCATCAACGGCTCCAAAATGTTTACCACCGGTGCGCACAAGTGCCAGTACGTTTTCCTTATCACCAACACCGATCCCGAGGCGCCCAAGCACAAGAGCCTGACCATGTTTCTGGTACCGCTCGATTCCCCTGGCATCGAGATCCAGGGCATCCGCACCATCGACGGCGACCGCACCAACATCGTCTACTACAGCGATGTACGCGTCGATGACAAGTACCGGCTCGGCGACGTCAACGCGGGCTGGACGGTGCTGCGTGAGCCGCTCAACACAGAACATGGCGCAGTCGCCGCCGCACGCGACGGGTTGCAGGACGTATCGATCATGATGCACCAGGCCGGTTTCATGGCCGATGCCGTCGACAAGGCCGCCAGCAGGGTCGCGGAACGGGACCCGAACGGGCGCAGGCTCATTGACGACCAGTCGGTGGCATACCGGCTGGGTCGCAGCGCCGCACGGATGGAGGCGGCATTTAGCGCGCCGAGCATCTTCGGTCGGGTAGCGCTGGCACAGACCATGCGCGACATCTCACCGGACCTGATGGACATCCTTGGCACGGCGTCGACGCTGCCGAACGGGACCGACGGCGCCGCAGACGACGGCGCATCCGAGTACGTGTACCGCTTCGCGCCGCTGGTCGGGATTTACGGCGGTACCCTCGAGGTGTTCCGCAACATGATCGCGCAATACGTGCTCGGCCTGGGTAAGCCGAATTACTCCGCGCCGAAAGCGAAGAAGGTGGGCTGAGCTTTCATCGAACGTGCAATGACGGCGGTCGTCATCGGCGTGTCGTCGCCATAGTTACACGCTCGGCGAAAACTTCAGGTCGTCAGGACGGTCGCGGCCGCGGTGCCCGGTGCACCGTACACCTGCGCGAAGCCGACCCGCGGAGTTCCGGGGACCTGGCGGTCGCCGGCCTCGCCGCGCAGTTGGCGTACCAACTCGTGCATCTGCCGCAGCCCGGATGCCCCGATCGGTTCGCCATTGGCGATCAGCCCGCCGTCGGTGTTGACCGGCATCGCGCCGGTGATTTCGGTCGCGCCGTCGGCCAGCAACTTCTCTTGCTCGCCGTCGGCACAGAACCCCGCCTCGGCCATGTGGATCACTTCGGCACCGGCGTCGGTGTCCTGCAATTGGATAACGTCGACATCCTGCGGCGCGACCGCCGCTTTCTCGAAGGCGGCTTTGGCGGCATAGGCAGTCGGCGATACGTCCTCGTCGACGGGTGCGTAGGTCGTGTTCACCTCGTAGGCGCCGTAGCGGCGGGTGCGGACTTCGACCGCACGGACATAGACGGGTTTGGTTGTGAAGCGGTGCGCGATATCGGCGCGGCACATCACGACCGCGGCGGCGCCTTCGTCGGGAGCGCAGAACATGTACTGGGTCAGCGGGTAATTCAGCACCGGCGAAGCCAGAATGGCCTCTTCGGAGATCGGTTTGCGGCGAAAAGCGTTGGGGTTTAATGCGCCGTTACGAAAGTTTTTGGCGGCCACCTTAGCCAGCGTGTCGGTTGAGATGCCGTGGTCGTGGAGGTAGCGGTTGGCCTTCATTCCGAAGAACTTGGTGGTGAGGTATTGACCGTTCTGCGCGTACCAGCTCGGCATCCCGACCAGCGCCGGATCTTCGGTGAAGGCGCCGCGCGGGTGTTTGTCCATCCCGACCGCGATGCCAATGTCATAGTCACCCAGCCGGATACTGTCGGCGCACAACTTGGTGGCGCTGGCCGCCGTCGCGCAAGCGTTGAATACATCGGTGAAGGGAATGCCGGTGAGACCCACCATGCCGACAATGGCGTCCGGGTTGGCTACTGTCCAGCTGCCGCCTACCGCGAACTGGATGTCCTGCCATGCCACACCCGCGTCGGCGAGCGCGAGTTCGATGGCGTCGGCGGCCATCTCCATCGCGGATTTGCCCTCGAAGCGACCGAACGGGTGCAGACCCGCACCGATGATGGCAACTCCGCTTATTTCGTCGGTCACGCTATAGCTCCCGATTCCTTCAGTTCAGCGATGCGGTCCCAGTCCATGCCGATTTCCATCAGAATGATCTCGGTGTGCTCTGATGCCTGCGGGGCCCGGGTTGTCACCAGTGGTTCGTGGTTGAACTGGATTGGCCCGCGCACGACCTTGAACGGAGGTCCGCCACCGGCGGCCTCGACTTCGACGATCATGTCGTTGGCGATGGCCTGCTCATCGTCGGCCAGGTCGATGAGACTCTGGAACGGCGCCCACTGACCTTTCATCGTCTTCAGGTGCTGACGCCAGTAGTCAAAGGGCTTGCCGGCGATCGCTTTAGCGATCAGCTCAGCGGCCGCGTCGGCGTTCTGGATCAGTGGAAGTACATCGGCGAATCGCGGGTCGTCGGCCGCCTCGGGGATGCCGAGATGCGCGAAAGTGTCGCGGATGTAGCCGGTCGGGCTGACGATGCACAGGTTGATCGTGCCGTTGTCGGACGTTAAGTAGTTGCCCAGGAAGGGATTGACCGACGGGTTGGCGACCCCGGGCATCGGGACACGCATGACCTCCCCAGTCTCCAGGCCCTGTGTGACGCTTGCTCCCGCCGCCCACCAGGCCGTGCTCAGCAACGACACGTCAACCTCGAGCGCTGCACCGGTCCGTTCGCGGTGCAGCAGCGCGGCCGTGATGCCACCGGCGATGTTCATGCCGCCGATGGAATCGCCGAAGGCGGGAATCCCTTGCGGCAGTGCCCCGCCCAGCTCCTCCGGGGTCAATGCGTAGCCCACGCCGCTGCGGGTCCAAAATGCTGTCCCGTCATACCCACCGACGTCGCGCTCGATGCCTTTGTCGCCGTAGGCGCTGCCCCGGGCGTACACGATCTTCGGGTTCGCCTCGCGGATATGCTCGACGTCGAATCTGTTCTTCTGCCGTTGCGCGGGCAAGTAGTTGGTCAGGAATACGTCGGAAGTCTTGGCCAGTTCGTAGAGCACTTCCTGACCGCCCGGTGTGGAGACGTCGATCCCGATGCTGCGCTTGCCCCGGTTGGGATGCTCGATCAGCGGATGCCGTTCTGGATCAAGCTGGAAACCACCCATATTGACGAAGCCGCGTTGAGTGTCACCGCGCACCGGATGCTCGACTTTGATGACGTCTGCACCCCAGTCGGCGAGGATGGCGCCTGCCGCGGGGACGAACGTGAATTGCGCAACCTCCAGGACTCGAAAGCCCTCCATCACCTTGACCATTTTGGGACCCTACTTGGCGTCGAACGTCACCGGAAGCGCGTTCGGTGATCGGAATGGCTGGCCGTAGATATGCGGGTCGTCATCGGTGACGAGCTTGACGTTGGTCACCCGATCCAGCAGGCATCCCAAGGCCACCCGCGTCTCCATTCGGGCAAGGTGCAGCCCTAAGCACGTGTGTTCACCGGCCGCGAAGGAGATGTGCGGCATGTGGTTGCGGAAGATGTCGAATTCCCCCGAGCGCTCCCACCGCTGCTCGTCGCGATTGGCCGAGCCGATGCACAGGTCAACTGCCGACCGCGCGGGAATCTTGACCCCTTCCAGCTCGGTATCTTCGGTGGCGAACCGCTGCACCGTGGTCAGCGGTGTCTCGAAGCGCAGCCCCTCTTCGATCGCGGGCGGGACTAACTCGTGATCGGCTTGTACCGCGTCGAACTGGTCCGGGTGGGTCAGCAACAAGAACAACAGGTTGCCCGATGACCGGTAGGTGGTTTCCAGCCCGGCGGGCAGCAGCAGCCGCAGGAAGGAGTAAATCGCTTCGTCGCTGAGCTTTTCGCCGTCCATCTCCGCGGCGACCAGATCACCGATGATGTCATCGGTCGGCGTGGCCTTACGCTGCCGGATCTGGTCGAGGAAGTAGTCTTTGAGCGCCGCGGATGCTTCGAAGGCGCGCTCGTGCTTGACGGTGTAGTTGATCAATTGCACCGCGCACCGGCGAAACGTGGGCAGGTCCTCGGCCGGCAGGCCCAAGAGCTTCGCGATGACGCGGGTGGGGAACTCGAACGTGAAGTTTCGGACCAGATCGGCTTCGCCGGCGCCGATGAACTCGTCGATCAGCGCATTACAGATCGGCCGCACAACCGCGGGTTCCCAGCGCACGAGCGCCGTGGACTTGAACGCCGCCGACACCAGGTTGCGGTGTTCGCGGTGTTTCTTGCCTTCCATCGCCAAGATGGTCGGACCCATGAACAAGCCGATCGTGTTGTCGTAGTCGGTCGAGCTGAAGACTTGCCCGTCGCGGAACGCCTTGTTGACAGCGTCGAAGGACATGGCGGCAAACGAGTTCTTGGGCCGCAGCGATTCGGGAGTTTTGGAGTAGTCGACGACCGTCCCGTGCAACACGCCAGCCTCGTTGCGCTTGTGGGCGAAGTATGGGTATGGGTCACGGATGAAGCCGGCCGGCAAGGCAGCGTTGACGGCAGCGTCTTGAACTGGACTTTCCACAGCTTCTCCGTCTCGCGTACATGAGCGTACTGTAAATATTACAGTAGCCTACATCAGCGGGGCTCGTTGTTGGTCAGCGGATGACGCGGGAATGGTGAGCTGACGACCCGTTGATGGTTAGCTCGGGATTGTGAATTCCCTGGTGAAGTTGATCCGCGACACCGTCGCGGTTCGGATGTCGGTCGTCGTGGCGCTCGGAGTCGCCGTCGCTCTCGTGGTGGGCAACACGGTCGGTTGGCGGTTTGCGCTCGCCGGTTGGGTTGTTGGCGCTGGAGTGTATGTGGCGTGGACGCAGTTCATCTTGCACGGAATGGATGCCGAGCAGACCTGTCGATGGGTGACCCGGGAGGACCCGACCCGCTGGGTCGCCGACGCGGTCATCCTGTCGGCGAGCATCGCGAGCCTGGGCGGGGTCGGCTACGTGGTGGCCGCCGGGTCGCGTTCCGGCGGCCAGGCCGTAGAGGCCGCGGTTGTCGGGATCCTGACCGTCGCCGCGTCTTGGTTCGCGGTGCACACCCTGTTCACCGTGCACTACGCGCGGCTCTACTATTCGGGCGACCCGGGCGGAATCAACTTCCACGACCCGGAGCCGCCCCGCTTTCGGGATTTCGGTTATCTCGCCTACACCGTCGGCATGACCTACCAGGTGTCAGACACCGAGATCGGATTGACTTCCATCAGGGCGACGGTGTTGCGGCATGCGCTAGTGTCCTACCTCCTCGGAGCTGTTGTCCTGGCGGTGACGATCAATTTAATTGCGGGGCTTGGCTCCAAGCTCTGATCGAACCGGATCGCACCGTCGACTCAAGTGTCGCGACGCGAACTCCGTCCAACCAACCGCACGCCGAGCTCCTCGGGCGGCACTGGATGGCCCTTAGCGCAACGGATTTCGACGGTCGCTTCGGCGCCGCAAGCCAGATGAGTGAGGCGTAATCGGTTGTGGCCCGGCAGGTGATGTCGCCCCCACTCGAACATCGCCCACACCACCGGCATGAAATCGATGCCGGCCTCGGTAGGCACGTACTCGTCGCGGGTGCGCTGCGCCGGCTCGCGATATGGCCGCCGCGTCAATAACCCGAGTTCGACCAATTCGGCCAGCCGCGCCGAGGCGGCGGCCTTCGTGATACCCACCCGGCGGGCGAAGTCGTCGAACCGGGTGGTGCCGTAGTACGCCTCGCGCATGATCAGCATTGCGGATTTGGTGCCGACCGCTGCCATGGTCTTCTCGATCGCGCACTCGCCGACTGCCGACCAGGCGTCACGATCTGCCAGCGCGCCCTGCAGAAGTGTCATGTAACTCACCTCCAGTCTGGGTTGCTCTTACTATACCTAGGTGTTTAGCTAGGTATAGATATTAATACTTAGCATCGACTCAAGGAGGAGTCATGGCATATCAGGGTCGAGACGCCGTCATCGTGGGCGCGGTACGCACACCGGTCGGCAAAGGCAAGGCCAGCGGCGCACTGCACGGCGTACTGCCCGCAGACTTGCTGGCCCACAGCTTGCGGGAGTTGGTACGACGCACCGGCGTGGATCCCGGGCAAATCGACGATGTCATTGCCGGCGCCGTGACGCAGGTGGGCGACCAGGCGGTCAACATCGCGCGTAACGCCTTGCTGGGCGCAGGCTTTCCTGAGTCGGTTCCTGGCACCACGGTTGACCGGCAATGCGGCAGCAGCCAGCAGGCCATCAGCTTCGCCGCACAGGGTGTCGTCTCCGGCGCGTACGACCTGGTGATCGCGGGCGGCGTGGAGTCGATGAGCCGCGTTCCGATGGGCAGCTCGGTGCTGCCGGGCAGCAATCCATTCGGTGAGGACATGACGCGCCGCTATCCCGACGGGCTTGTGCCGCAGGGCATCAGCGCCGAACTGATCGCCGCGAAGTGGGGCTTCTCCCGCACCGAACTCGACGAATTCTCGGCTGCCAGTCACGAAAAGGCGGCGCGGGCTACCAAAGAGGGGCTCTTCGACAACGAGTTGGCTCCGATCGCCGGGCTAAGCACCGACGAGATCATTCGGCCCGGTACCAC
>DASZKQ010000291.1:0-3689 GCA_035552835.1 Mycobacterium sp.
CATATGTCGCGATCCATATATCACATGCCTGGTCTGGACGCTTCGAAGATGCTGCGCAGTCCAAACTCCAGTCTCGCAACCGCACTTGCGCCGAGGACTGCAAGCGCCACGCGCCGAGACACCATATTCATCACTGCAAAGCCTCCTGATCAGATGCCGATGGCGGTGAGAGCGCCCTGGCCGAGGCACATGACCAGCCAGACCGCGCCGATCGCGCCGAGGACCGACAGCGCGAGGAGACCTGCTGGCGGGCGTTGTATCGGCAGATCCTCGCCGAGCAGGTGCGCGATTCGGGCTTGGGTCGCTCCGGCCATCGCGGGCACTGGAATGGGTGGTTGGGCCGCGGCGGCCAGCAGCGCAGCGGCAAGGGCTGCGCGCCCGGCGTGGTTGATCGCGGCCTTGTCTGCGTAAACTTCAGCGTTTTCGACATGCCTGCGCAGCCACCATCGCAGTAGTGGGAACCAGAACATGACGTCGGCGGCAGCGCGAGTCAGTAGCCGCCGAAGCGGATCTCGACGTCGAGCGTGGGCGCCTTCGTGGGCCAGGATGGCGTCTAGCTCCTGGACATCGAGCTTGGACGTAGACGTAGCAGTGGTGACATACACGTACGGGCGCAACAGCCCCGCACAGAACGCAGTGCGGTCCGTTCCAGCCAGGCAGTGCACCCGGGTGATCCCTGCCCGGTCGGCGCTGGCTTGCAGCGCCGGCGATATCGGCGAGCGCGGCACCGCGGCCAGGGCTCGCGTCGTGATGACTGCAAGCCAGCTCGCGCGGACCGCGACACCGAGCGCGCTGGCGCCGGCGACCAGCCCGGTCGCGGCGACGAGGCATTGGGTAATGGTCATGCGCGGACACGCGGCCTCAACCATCCAGATGGCTTGCACCGCAATCACACCGGCCACCACACCGACCGCCACCGGATGGCCGCGCGCAACCGTCCAGGGCCGAAGACGCGTCATTCGGCTATCTCCTCGAGGCGGCGCCGCTGCTCGGGGGTCAGGTCGGCGAGTCGAGCGGCGAAGGCCGACAGCGCGGCGTCACCATAGCGCGCGACGAACTCCGCGGCCTCGTCGTGGCTGGCCCGCACCAGGTAATCGGCAGCGGTGCCAGCGGCACGGTATTCGTGCGCCCGGCGGCCGGGTTCGGCCCTTGCGGTGAGCAGGCCCTTGTCGGCCAGGCGCCGCAGGGTCGTCATCACCGTGGTGTAGGCCAGCTGCGGCATCAGCAACTGGACGTCACGCACCACGAACGTCTGCGACACCTGGCCGGTCCACACCGCGCGCATCACCCGGCCCTCGAGCGGCCCCAGCAGCGCCACCGCCCGCTCGACGTCCGGGTCGTGCCCGTCGCTCATTTGCGCCTCGGCCATACTCCAACCTCCTACCGACCGATAGTAGCAAGGGTCACACCGCGCTACTATTGCATGAACATACTATCGGCCAATAGTATCTACTATGAACTGATAGTAGGTAGTGAAGGAGGCCACCAGAAATGACTGATCTGTCAGCGTTCCAGCATCCGCGATTCGCCCGGCTCTATGAACGAATCAGCGCCGAATCTGAACGCCGCGGCACCGCCGAACACCGCGGCCGTACCCTTGCCGGCCTCACCGGCCGGGTGATCGAGGTCGGCGCCGGCAACGGCATGAACTTCACCCACTACCCAACGACGGTGACCGAGGTGGTGGCCGTCGAACCCGAAGACACCCTGCGCGGGCTGGCCGAACGCGCCGCCAGCGCCGCGCCTGTGCCCGTCACCGTCGTCGCAGAGCATGGCGATGCGCTGCCGTTCGAGGACGCCACCTTTGATGGCGCGGTGGCGTCGTTGGTGCTGTGTTCAGTCCCGGAGCCCGATCACTTTCTGGCCGAGCTGGCACGCGTGCTCAAGCCCGGTGGGCAACTGCGGTTTTTCGAACACGTCCGCTCGGCCAACCCGCTGATCGGCGTCGTCGAAGACGCAGTCACCCCGCTGTGGTCGGCAATCGGCGGGGGATGTCACCTCAACCGCAACACCCGCGCCGCCATCGAGGCAGCCGGTTTCCAGATTGACCAGTGCGACCGGTTCACCTACCGGCCCCTGAAATTCATTCCCCCACATGCCCACATCCTCGGCCGCGCCCATAAACCAGGCACGACATGACGCGAACGCTCGGGCCGCCTACGACTGAGCGGGCAATTCCCTTGATTACCACGATATTTCGACCTGAAAGAAACACAACGAAAGGAACACACGATGATGATGTGGTATGGCAGTAATGGATGGGGATGGTTGCACTGGACGGCGATGACCGTCGGCATGGTGGCATTCTGGGCGCTGGTGATCACCGCGGTGGTGCTGGCTGTCCACTATCTGACCAGCCAGAACGGCGCTTGCGCAAACCCGCCGACTGCGGGGCAAACCCACCCCGCGGATCTGCTCGCTCAACGCTTCGCACGCGGTGAGATTGGCGACAACGAATATCGAAATCGCCTCGCACTCCTGCAAGAACAGCGCTAACCGCATGTAGGGCCGAAACGTGTCGTCACTGCAGACCACGTCGCAGGCTCCGGTGTCACTTGTAGTGTGATGATCATGGTCGGGCCGTGGACTCTAGACCAGCTGGCCGTGGCGGCCGGTGAACCCGAGCAGCCGATTCGCCGGTGTATCGAGATGGGGCTGCTGCACCGGCGGGTCGACGGGGACCTCGAAGCTGACTCCCTGCACCGGTTGCGGCTGATCCAGTTCGCGCGGTCTCGCGGCTTTTCCGACCAGCAGCTCGCGGACGCGACCGTTCGCCAAGGCGACCTGTTGGGCATCTTCGAGGGGCTCGACCCGGCGGGTGACGCCCCGGCGGACCTCACCGGAGCCGCCCGAGGCGTCGGTCTCGATGACGCGGTGACCGACGAACTGGCCCGCATTCTCGACTGGGAAGATCCCGCGGCCGGCACCGAAGCAGACGTGGCCTTGTTGGATCTGGTTGCCCAAGCGCTGGACCTGGGGATACCGCGCGATGCCCTCATGCAGATCGTGCGCGTATTCGCCGACACCACCGATCGGTTGGCCGACGCCGTGGTGCGCACCTTCCACAACTACGTCCACGACCGCTTCCGCGCCCACGGACTCGTCGGCCCGCAACTGCTTGAGGCGACCCGAGGCGTGGGCAGACCCGCGCTGGATCTGGTGGAGCCGTTCCTGGTGGCGTTCCACCGAAGGGCATATCAGCGAGCCAATCGCCAAGACCTCCTACGCCATCTCACCGAGGACGCCACACCACCTTCTTCGCCGACACTTGGCGAAGAACAAGCCACGGTGCTGTTCGTCGATCTGGCCAGCTTCACCCCACTGACGGCGACGATGGGTGATCACGCCGCGGCCAACGTGCTGGGGCGGTTCAGTGCGACCGCGCGTAGCAGCGCAACCCGACATGCGGGCAGAATTCTCAAGCAAATCGGCGACGCATTCATGCTGATGTTCACCCACCCCGTCGATGCCATCGAATTCGGGCTCACCATGAGCCGATTCGTCGACACCGAGCCCCAATTTCCGGCGCTGCACATCGGCGCACACCACGGCACTGTCCTCTACCGCGAGGGTGACTATGTCGGCGGCACGGTCAATCTCGCCGCACGGGTGGCATCGGCCGGGGCCGCAGGACAGTTTCTCATCACGAACGACCTCCGCCACGCAGCCGGTGTTATCGCAGACGCTGA
>DASZKQ010000292.1:0-9663 GCA_035552835.1 Mycobacterium sp.
AGCGGTCAGCTCCCAGTCCAGCGTGCGGGACGCTTCTCCGCGAACGCGATCGCGCCTTCCTTGGCGTCGTTGGAGGTGAACACCGGCGTCAGGATCTTGTTCTGTTCGGCGAACATAGTCTCCGGGCTCCAGCCGCGCGACTCCACGATGATCTGCTTGGTGGCGGCCACCGCAAGCGGCCCGTTGGCGGTGATCTTCTCGGCCAATTCGATCGCGGCCCCCAGCGCACCCCCGGGCTCGGCCAGCACATTGACCATCCCCAGCGCGTGCGCGCGCTCGGCGCTGAAGTTTTCCCCGGTCAGCGCCAGCTCCATCGCGATGGCAGCCGGGATGCGTGCGGGCAGCCGCAGCAATCCTCCGCCGCCGGCAACCAGCCCACGCTTGACCTCCGGAATGCCGAACGCAGAGTCTCTCGACGCCACGATCAAGTCGGTGGCCAGCGCTAATTCGGTGCCACCGGCCAGCGCATAGCCTTCGACTGCGGCGATCAGGGGCTTAGTCGGCGGACGCTCGGTAAAGCCCATGCCGCGGCCCTCGACGATGGGAACCTCGCCGCGAGCAAACGCTTTGAGATCCATGCCAGCGCAGAACGAGCCACCCGCGCCGGTCAGGATGCCCACCGAGAGCCCGGGGTCGTCGTCAAGCCGGTCCACCGCGTCGGCCAGACCTCTGGCGACCGCGGCGTTGACCGCGTTCTTGGCCTTCGGCCTGTTGATGGTGATGATCAGGATCCGGTCCCGCTGCTCGACGGAGACTTCGGGCTCGGCTTCTTCGGTTGCAGTGTTCACAGCGCTGTCGCGCTCCTTCTTTAAATTCATGACTGGGTATTGAGGAGATGGTATCGAGCCGTACCGAACGGTCCGCGCCGAGAGGACGTCGAGGGCCCTGAGCTACCATCACAGCCAACTCCACGCTGAAAATCCCAGGGGAATTCGTTGATGGCAACCGATATCGAACCTACTGAGACCTCCAAGTGGGATCCCGGGCTCACCGAACGCGTGATCGGGTGGATCCGTCCGCTGATCAAGGGCTACCACCGCGCCGAGATCCGGGGTCTGGAGGCGTTCCCGGCGGGCGGCGCGCTGGTGGTGTCCAACCACTCCGGCGGGTTGTTCCCGATGGACGTTCCGGTGTTCGCCACCGGCTTCTACGAGAAATTCGGGTATGACCGGCCCGTCTTTACGCTGAGCCACGACGTCTTGTTCACCGGCCCGATCGCCGAGTTCTTCGTTCGCACCGGCTTCATTCGCGCCAACCACGAAAATGCCGACGAGGCACTGCGATCCGGCGGTGTGGTGGTGGTGTTCCCGGGTGGCGACTACGACGTCTACCGACCGACGCTGGCGGAGAACATCATTGATTTCGACGGGCGCACCGGGTACGTGCAGGCGGCATTGAACGCCGGGGTTCCGATCGTGCCTGCCGTGGCCGTCGGCGGTCAGGAAAACCAGATCTACCTGTCCCGCGGCATGGGATTGGCTCGGGCGCTGCGGTTGGACAAGTTGATGCGGGTGAAGATCCTGCCGATCTCGGTGGGCTTCCCGTTCGGGCTGTCCGCGGTGGTGCCGCCCAACGTGCCGCTGCCGACCAAGATCGTGATGCAGGTGCTCGAGCCGATCGACGTCAGGGCCGAATTCGGCGAGGAGCCCGACGTCGACGCGGTCGACGCCCATGTCCGCCGCGTCATGCAGAAGGCGCTCAATACGTTGGCCAAAGAGCGTCGCCTCCCGGTCATCGGCTAACACCGGTGGCACCGCTCGGCCTGCTGGCCAGCATGGTCCGCGCGGGAATCTTCGCTCCGCTGCGGCCGGATAAGTACCTACGGATCGCTGCCGTCGCAAGACGCGAAGGGCTTTCCGTCACAAGCGGATTCGCGATGTCGGCGCAACGCTGCCCGAACCGGCCGGCGCTGGTCGACGAGCTCGGAACACTTACCTACCGTCAGCTCGACCAGCGCGGCGACGCGTTGGCATCGGCGCTGCAGACCTCCCCCGCAAGCGGGAGGTACCCCCAGTCCGGCGGCACACCGGAAGTCGTTGCCATCATGTGTCGCAACCACCGCGGTTTCGTCGAGGCGCTGGTGGCGGCCAATCGGATCGGCGCCGACGTGCTGCTGCTGAACACCTCGTTCGCCGGGCCGGCGTTGGCTGAGGTGGTCAATCGCGAAGGTGCGGATGCGGTGATCTACGACGAAGAGTTCACCGACTCGGTAGACCGCGCGCTGGCCGACAAGCCCAAAGCCACCCGCATCGTCGCGTGGACCGACCAGCCGCACGACGCAGGCGTCGAGAAACTGATCACGGCCCACACCGGTCAGCGCCCCGCCAAAACGGGCCGCAACGGCAAACTGATCCTGCTGACGTCGGGAACTACCGGTAACCCCAAGGGCGCCAAGCACTCCGGCGGCGGGGCGACCGAACTCAAGGCGATCCTCGATCGGGTACCGTGGCACACCGAAGAGACGACGGTGGTGGTGGCGCCGATGTTCCATGCCTGGGGCTTTTCGCAGTTGGTATTCGCCGCGTCGCTGGGCTGCACGGTGGTGACCCGGCGCAAGTTCGAGCCGGAGGCCACCCTCGATCTCATCGACCGCTATCAAGCCACCGGCCTGTGCGTGGTGCCGGTGATGCTCGACCGGATCATGGACCTGCCCGACGAGGTGCGCCGTCGCTACAGTGGTCGTTCGCTCCGGTTCGCCACCGCGTCGGGATCTCGGATGCGCCCCGACGTCGTCACCCGGTTCATGGACGAGTTCGGCGACATCGTCTACAACAACTACAACGCCACCGAAGCCGGCATGATCGCCACCGCGACGCCCACGGACCTGCGGGCCGCACCGGACACGGCAGGAAAACCCGCTAGCGGCACCGAGATTCGCATCCTCGACAGCGAGCTGCGCGAGGTGCCCACCGGCGAGGTCGG
This sequence comes from Mycobacterium sp., assembly GCA_035552835.1. Taxonomy (GTDB): domain Bacteria; phylum Actinomycetota; class Actinomycetes; order Mycobacteriales; family Mycobacteriaceae; genus Mycobacterium. Next base: position 2,923 of record DASZKQ010000292.1, read on the forward strand.
TCAGATCTTCGTGCGCAACTCCAACCGCTTCGACGGTTACACCACCTCCGGCGCGGGCAAGAACTTCCATGAGGGCTTCATGGCCTCCGGAGACGTTGGCCGCCTTGATGAGGCCGGGCGGCTGTACGTGGTCGGGCGCGACGACGAGATGATCGTCTCCGGCGGAGAGAACGTCTACCCGATCGAGGTGGAAAAGACGTTGGCGGCTCACCCGGATGTCGCCGAGGCCGCGGTGCTAGGGGTCGACGACGAACAGTACGGGCAACGGCTGGCGGCGTTCGTTGTGCTGACGCGGGGCACTGAATCTTCGGCCACCACCGCGGACAACCTCAAGCAGCATGTCCGGGACAACCTGGCCAACTACAAGGTGCCCCGCGAGATCGTCGTGCTCGACGAACTGCCCCGCAGCAGCACCGGCAAGATCGTCCGCCGCGACCTGCTCGCGCAGTTGTCTGACTGATCGCCGAATGTGGGCTTAATGCACGCAAAAGCCGGTACCGTGTCTTAAGCCCACACTCGACGCGGCCGGTCGCATCAAGCCTGTGCCATCGCGCTCTCGATGACCGTCAGCTTGTCGGAAAGCCCCGCGGCGCGGCGGATTTCGATCAACTCATCGACGATGGCGTCGGTCAACTCGTGCGGGTCGTCGACAGTGGCGCCGTCGGAAAGCGCCGAGACGTTGAGCTGGTCGACATAACTCCACACGGTGATGTTCAGGCCGCTGCCGGCAGTCAACGGCCCCACCGAGTAGATCTCGGTGACCAGTGCGCCGCCGACCCGCCCGTGTTCACGCGGACCCGGGACGTTGGAGATCGGCAGGTTGAGCACTTTGTTCTGGCCGTCGCGGTTGGCCAGCCAGCGGAACAGTGACTCCGACGGCGCCGGCGGAAAGTAGGCCGCCCACCGGCTAACCAGTTCGGGTCCGAGTAGTTGGTGGCTCTCCTTGGCGTCGACAGCGTTGTCATGAGAGAGCCGCACGCGTTCCAACGGGTCGTCGAGGTCGGACGGCAACGCCACCAGCATTCCGGTGAAGTAATTTCCCGAGATCCGGTCGGGCGAGAAGTCGAAGCTTACCGGAACCGAGGCCAGCAGCGGGTGATCGGCTTTACCGTCATAGCGCAGCAGCAGCTTGCGTAACGCGCCCGCGGACAGCGCCAGCACCATGTCGTTGATCGTGACGCCGAGTGCCTTGCCGGTCTCCTTGATATCGGCCAGCGCCAACGTCGCGGTGGCGAATCTGCGCTCGGGAGTGAGCATGTGGTTCATGAACGTCGGCGGCGGAGTGAACGGCCGCGTCAGTTCCGGTGACAGCTTGCGCGGGCTTTGGCGCACCCGGTTAATACCCTGGGCGGTGTAGCCGATAGTCCGCGGAATCCGCCCGAGATGGCGCAGGTGATCAGCGAACGCGGACCGCACCAGCTCGCCAGTGGACGGAGCCGGGTCGGGCGCATAACGAGTCTGGCCGGATTGCGGGCCGGGCACCAGATCCATGCCGCGGGCAAGCAGATTCGCCGCGGCCACCCCGTCGGCGAGCGCGTGGTGGATTTTGCCAACTACTGCAATCCGGTTATTGGCCAGACCCTCGACAAAGTACATCTCCCACAGCGGGTAATCACGGTCCAGGGGGATGCTCGCGATCTCCCCGATGGCCTCATCGAGCTCGCGACGACCGCCCGGGGCGCGCACTCGCCTGGCGCGCACATGGTAGGTCAGGTCGACGTCACAGTTTTCTCGCCACATCGGGTGGTGCATCTTGAGCGGGATGTCAACGAGCTGAAAACAGAACGGTTCCAGCTTGTACAACCGGCTGTGAATGACACGGCGGAACGCGTCGATACCGAAGTCGCGATGGTCGGCATCCAGCTCGATCACGGCGACTTTGAGGGTGTGCATGTGCACATTCGGCGTCTCGCTGTAGAGCAAGACCGCATCCCAGCCGCTGAGCCTTTTCACCTGCGCGCCTCCCTCATGCAGGGACGATACAGTCGGCCGGCGGCTAAATAACGTCTTTGGCCGCGATCATCCGGTTGCGGTGGACCTGGTTGAGGAACAGCCCGACTGCGGTCGCCATCGGACCGGTGCGCGCCCCATCGGTCAGATCAAAACCGTGTCCGGCGCCGGGCAGCTCCATGTAACTGACCACCGAACGTGAAACCGACCTCAGTCGCTCCACGAAGCTGCGCGCCTGCGCTACCGGTATCACCGTGTCGTTGCTGCCGTGAATCACCAAGAACGGCGGGGCTTCCGGATGTACCCGGGCGAGCGGCGAAGCATCGCGGAATAACTCGGGGTGACGGTCGATCCTGCGCTTGACGACTACCCGTTCCAGGAAATCGACGAAGCGGGCACGCTCGACGGTTGAGCGGTCCTCCCAGTCGTAGCGGCCGTATATTCCCACCACAGCATCCACTGAGGTGTCCGAGCCGGCTGGCAGCTCGGTCTGCATGCCGGCGTCGTTGCCGGTGAGTCCGGCTAGCGCGGACAAGTGCCCGCCGGCCGAACAACCTGCTACCGCGATGAAATCGCGGTCGCCGCCGAATTTGTCGACGTTGGCGCGCGCCCACGCGATCGCGGTTTTGACGTCGGTGATGTGAGCGGGCCAGCGGTGGTGCGGCGCGACCCGGTACTGCACCGACAGGCACACCCAACCCAGTTCGGCCAGATGCGACATCAGCGCATAGCCCTGCAGGGTGCGCCCGCCGTGCACCCAGGCGCCGCCGGGCACAAAGATCAGCACCGGCGCCGGCCGGACCGGCAAATCCTTGCGACGCCAGACGTCCAGCAATTGCACCGGGTGTTTGCCGTACCGCACCGACGTCCGGTGCAGGTAGCGACGGTGTTGCAATGCCCGCCACAGCGGTGGGGTCCGTTCCGGCGCCGGCCACTCGATCTCCAGGTCTTTGCCAGACACGATGCCGCGCAGCGCGGCGTCGGAGACGGCCTGGGTCTTGTCCCGCTCGGCCTTACGGATCTCGCCGATGCCCGGCGTCAGCCAGGACTTCGCCGACGTGGACAAGAAGTCCGGTAGGTGCCGGTAGCCCCAGACACCCATCGCGGTGACGCCGCCCAGCGGTTCCAGATGCCTGCCCACCACGGGCAGCGAAGCCGTCGCAACGCTTAGTGCCAGCATGTAATCGCCGGGGCGGGCTCGCAGCAACCACCGTGCCCGGGAGGCCACGATCGGTCCGGGAAAGCGGATCGCCGGTCGTCGCGTCATTTCGGGAGCGTACCCCGCGGGTCCCCCGCCAAACTGCAAACGCGACTGCTTCGTTGGCCGCTAAGCGCCAAACGCAACAAATAGACGATGGCACTCGTGGTGAACATGGCCGCGGTGAGCAGCAGCCACCTTCCGAGAAACGGTTCTTGGGTCTGTCCGGTCGCGGCCAGATACGTCGACGCGCCCTGTCCGATGATTCCCGGAAGAAACACCAGCAGGGTCAACCCCGACCCGAGAGCTGGTATCCGGAGATAGTTGCGCACCGGTACCCCCAGAGGCCGGCCCGGAAGTCGTCCAGCCCACAGGATCCGGTCGGCGAGCGCATAGATCGGGAACAGCAGCAGATCGTGGGCGATCACGGCCGCGGCGAACCAGACCGCGATCGACTGCCACCAGCTGTGCGGATTCCACAAGGTCATCGGTTTGACGGTGACGATGACATAGCCGAGTAGCGCAAACCCGGCTGTCATGGTCAACAGATGCAACGGGTAGGACCCGTAGACCTGATGAAAGACCGTCCGCCACCGGGCTGACATCTCAATCCACCTCGAAGTCGATTGCGGCCACCCATTTGGTGTTGTGTACGCCCGGCAATGCCGGAACGATGATCCGCGCCGGATAGCCATGGTCCAGCGTCAGGTCAGCACCGTTGACGCGTAACGCCAAAAGCGCGTCGGGGTGGGCGATCTGATTTGCCTGCAGCATTGCTCGGCCGAAGGCGCCGCCGCGCTGCAGCGAGCTCACCCGCGCCGCTCGCGGCGCGGCGACCCCGGCGAGCCGGGCCAGGTCGGCCAGCCGCACCCCGCTCCAGGTCTGGGTGGTCGACCAGCCCTCCACACATGCAATCGGCAGCCGCGCGGTGTGCTGCGGCATGCCCGCCAACGCGGCGCGGTCCAGCACCACCGGCGACGAGCCGCCGTGCAACCTGAGCCGCCACTGCACGCCGACGCTGCGCGGATCGATACCGGCGGCAACAGCGGTCTTGTTGACTTGGAAATCGCCCGCACGGCTGCGCCCGCGGGGCAGCAGCAACGCCGCGGGCCGAAGGAGCCCGCCGACGGTTTGACCGGCGGTCAGCACCGCCATCAACAGCGTGCCCGCCCCGACCAGCCCCAGGGCACCGCGTCTGCTGATCGTCGGGTCCGCCGAATCGACCGACACCAGCCCATCGGGGTCGAGCGGCTCTGGACGAGTATCTGAAGTGTTCGTGCGCAACACTTTCCGAAGGGGTAACGACCGCAATCCGCTGACCATGCGAGGAATCTTGACCACGATGTGCATAGCGAAGCCGGCGATGAACACCCAAGCCCCGAAGTAGTGGGCGGTGTAGAAGCTGAAACCGAAAACGTAGTCGTATTGAATGTTGAGTACGCCGGTGACGATTTCGAACAGGATCCCGCCGACCAGCATGGCCAACGACAATCGCTCCAGCAGTTGGGCGATCGAGGCGGCCGGCGGCCACGCAAACAGCCGCGGCATCACCGACCACAGCTTGGCCAACACCACCGGGATGAGCACCAGGCCAAGTCCGACGTGCACGCCCTGGGTCAGCCGGTACAGCCACGACGGCTCGGTGGGCCAGTCGAAGCCGGGCAGCCTCAGCCAGCCGACGTCACCGGGTATGGCCTGGTCGAGCTGCGGCGCATAAGCCAGGTAAGACAGCAGCCCGGTCAGGATGACGACCGGCAGCGTCACCAACAGCACGGACCCCAACACCGACGTCAGCCAGGGCCCCCGTAGCGGGCTACGCCACCTGAACCGCCTGTGGGGGCTCACAATTGCTGATAATACGGCCAAACTGGCAAACAACCCGCTCGCCGATCAGATGGACTCCGAGGAACCACACGGAGGTGCGTGCAACGCGTCGATTGGTCGCGAGCATTGGCGATCCGGGCAGTCGTCGCATCCGCAGCTCGACCATTCGTGAAGTGACGCACCCGGTGCTGTCACGCGCCGGCACCTCTGGCGTCCAGCGTGGTTCGCGCACGTCATGGTCTAACTCGAGGCTCGACTGATCAAGCTGGAACTACGACTCCACGGGAATTGAGGTATTCGGCCACTCGTCGTGGTTTTAATGCCGTCTAGGACGTGCGATGAAATTCGTTGTGCTTCAGCGCTTCTTGTCGTGAAATAACGCATCCGTGGACGCGGTGCGGAGGGCAGCCTTAGCCTGCTTGTCGGCGCGTTTCTCCTTCAATGACTTTCCAGACTTCTTGCTCATGGTTTGCCGAGGAGACTTATCGGACATCACTGGGCCCCTTCATCATGGGGGCCTGATCGGTCCCGGTTCTCCGACTCTACCCCGCAGCGATGAGAAGCGGAGTAACGTCGTACATATCGGGCAGGTCGGTTGCGAGCGAGCTTCACCAACGACATTACGTCCAACGTCTCGAACTGGTCAGGGACACCATCAGGTCTCATTGCCAGCTCGAAGACAAGGCGGCGAGCGAACTGGCGGAACATGTTCTGCACGCATTGAATTCGATTCCCGAGAAGGTGCGCTGAGTACAGACCCGCGACGGTCCCATGACGCGGCTTCCCCGATTCATTTGCACATCCAGTTCACTGATTCACACGTGGGTTAATCACCCACGATCCCTGCCGGCATTTTGCTGGCGCATCTGGCGGTTTGAACATGACAGTTACCGTGACACTTCGAGACGGCGCAACCGACAAATATATGCGGTTCGGTGACGCGTACGTTCAAGCACAACAACGCGACGCTCGACGTCATCCGGTGCGGCGCCAAACGGCCACATAGTTACGCGGCGGGCGCGTGGACCGACATCCAGGGCAACGAAAACGGCCGTAGAGCACGTCTTCGATGCGCACGCCGCCCAACTGGGGGAACGGTTCGCCAAGCCCGCGGCAGTGGCGGTGCACAACGCCCAGGTCCTCGCGCACGCGATGGCGTTGACCGCCCAGTTGCAGAAGGCACTGTCGACGCGTCCGGTGATCGATCGGGCGATTGGCCTGATTCGGGGACGCAGCGGGCGCACCGCAGAGGAGGCGTTCACTCAGCTGCGCGCGATCAGCCAAGCCGAACACCGCAAATTGGCTGAGGTGGCGCAACACATCGTCGATGAAGCCGTGCGCCGCGCCCGCGCCCGACGCGACCCGATCTGAGCCCGACTCATCGGCCTGCGGCCGAACCGCAACTGGGCGGTGGGGCCACTCGCGCCGATGACGGTCAGCAGTTCACAATGATTACGGGTCGGTGACACGCCCATCAGAGGGACTGAATGATCGACAAAGAGCAAGCGCAGCACATGACAGACGTTGCCGGCGAGTGCAATCGACTCAACGAGATATCCCAACCGCTGGGGTATGCGGTCACCGCGACCACCAGCCTCGAGGACCAATCCACGCAGCAGCTTACGGTTCATCGGCTAGACCAGACCGTCGCAAGCGGCCCCAAGTTCGCAACCACCGAGGAGGTTCGTGCTCACTTCGAGGCAATCGCGAAGCTACCGCTCTGGCGACTGGATCTCGTGAACAACAGCGCGATCGTCTTCGATCCAGCG
>DASZKQ010000293.1:0-4622 GCA_035552835.1 Mycobacterium sp.
GTTCCACCTCTGGTGGGTATGAAAAATCCACGTTGCTTGGTTTCCTTGTTTCACCTCGCGCCGATTGACTGCGGCCAAGCGGGACTTTACGTTGGAACAGATATTTGGTCAACGAGGTCCGCGGGGGTTCGGAGGTCGTGCGTGGCAAGCGACGCTTCTGGCGATCGGTTGCAGGCCCTGGGCATGCTCGCATCTGCACTTGCGGGCAGACCGGTGGCGGTCGCCGAATTGCAACCGGGTGCGCACGCGTGGACTGACGGCCAGACGATATTCGTCGATGCCGCCGCGCGAACCCGCGCGAAGCTCGAAGCGATTGCGGTGCAAGCCTCGCTGATCACGGCCGGCAGCCTAGATCCCGAGGTCGTGCGTTCCCTGGTCCGCCAGCCGCGGCTGGCCCGGCGCTACCTAGCGGTCGAGGGACACCGCGCGCTAGTCGCCAATAGCGACCTGCTGCCGGGCATCTTGGCTTCCTTGGGCAATCGCGATATCGCAAGTCTCAGCGAATCGCCCGCCGCTTCGCTGAGAATCGCCGGCGAGCGGGCAGTGATCGACGACCCGGCGCCGGAATTCGGCGTGATCCGTGCAGCGAAAGTACTTGCGTGCTCCCGACCGGCCAAACAAGAAGACCAGGCAAGCCCCCAACATGTGCCGCGAGACCGCGGTGCGCGGGAACTCCAGGACCTCCAAGTCGACGCGATCGACGATTCCGACGATCCCGATATGTTCACCAATCCGGTTGGCGGAGGGGGCTTTATCGGCCAGTGGCTGAAGAAGATGCTGTCCTCGGCGCGCAAGACCGGTCGTGGGGGCGGGCCACCCGGCGCGGATACCCCGACGCACCGGATGAACTCCGGTACTCGCGGTGTGCACGGCGTGTCATCGCTGGCCTCCGTGTCGAGCGATGACCACGGGGACGTCGAAGACCGCCGGATTCTTGCCCCTGATGGCGTGACGTACCCGGAATGGGACGTCATCCGCAGGAGATACCGCGATGCCTGGTGCACTGTGCGCGAGGTCGAGCCGAAGATCAAGGCACGGGTGACCCAATCGATCCCAGATAGAGAAGCCGCCATCGGCGTGCGGCGTCCGCTGTCACGGCTTGGCATGGGTCTGCACCGCCGCCACCGCCAGTCGCAGGGCGACGATATCGACATCGACGCGGCGGTCGAAGCGCGTGTCGAGGTGATCGCCGGGTCGGTCCCCGATGAGGCGGTCTACCTCGACAGCCTTCGGCGCCGGCGCGACTTGTCGGTGCTGCTCCTGCTTGATGTATCGGGGTCGGCGGCGGAGCCCGGGACGATGGGCCGGACGGTGCACGAACAACAGCGTGCGGCAGTTGCCAACCTCATGGTTGCGCTGCACGACCTGGGCGACCGGGTTGCGCTCTACGCCTATTACTCGCAGGGCCGGCGCGCGGTGAGCATGGTGCCCGTCAAACGATTTGACGACCATCTGGACTCCCGGGCCATGAAGCGGCTGAACAGTCTCGAACCCGGCGCGTACTCGCGCCTGGGTGCGGCCATTCGCCACGGCTCGGCGGTCCTGGAGGCACGCGGTGGAACGTCACGGCGGCTGTTGGTGGTGCTATCCGACGGGCTCGCATACGACCACGGCTACGAGCGGGTTTACGGTGCCGCGGACGCGCGACGCGCCCTGACCGAAGCTCGCCGCCGCGGCACGGGGTGCGTATGCCTGACGATCGGCGCGGGAACCGACGTGCAATCGCTGCGCAGCGTCTTCGGCAGCACCGCGCACGCGACGATCGCGCGTCCAGACCAACTCGCTGGTGTGATTGGGCCGCTATTCCGATCCGCACTGCGCTCAGCAGAGGTTCGCCGGAAGGTTTCGTGACAAACACCCTGATGCCATGTCCCAGAACGTAGTTGGCGCACCACCGTCCCGGACCTGGTCGCCAGGGCACTTGAAACAAACATCTGTTCCGGTTAGGCTGCAATCGCCGGGAGTATCGGAAGGGAAGCTATGGCCAACGAGTCCGGGCTTGATTGCCGGAACGGCGCGACCCTAGAGGCGGAAATGGTACGGCCCTATTACCAGGCGGTCGGCGGCGAAGAGGCCATTTTCAAGGCGGCTTACCGCCAAGGACTGGCACTCGTCCTGAAGGGGCCGACGGGTTGCGGCAAGACCCGATTCGTCGAGGCGATGGCCCATGACCTTGGCCGACCGCTGATCACCGTCGCCTGCCATGACGACCTCACCACCGCGGACCTGGTCGGCCGGTATCTGCTGCGGGGCGACGAGACGGTGTGGGCGGACGGTCCGCTGACCCGCGCGGTGCGCGAGGGCGCGATCTGCTACCTCGACGAAGTGGTGGAAGCCCGACAGGACACCACCGTGGTGCTGCATCCGCTTGCGGATCACCGGCGGCAGCTGCCCATCGAGCGACTCGGTGTCACGCTGGACGCGGCGCCCGGATTTGGCCTTGTGGTGTCCTACAACCCCGGCTATCAAAGCGTGCTCAAAGACCTCAAGGATTCGACACGGCAGCGAATGGTCGCCATCGAATTCGGCTTTCCCGCAGCCGATATCGAAGAGGAGATCGTTGCGCATGAGGCGGGCGTCGACGGGGCGACCGCAGCTGAGCTGGTGCGTTTCGGCCAAGCCATCCGCCGGCTGGAAACCGGCGGGTTGCGTGAGGTCGCATCGACCCGGGTGCTGATCGCGGCGGGCCGGCTTGTCGCGGAGGGGCTGCCCATGCCAGAGGCGGCACGGGCGGCGATCGCTGGGCCGCTCACCGACGACGTGGCTGTTGGCAAGGGCTTGGGCGAGATGATCGAGATCTATCTGGGCGGGGCGGGTGCGTCTGATGATTGACGCTGTATATCGCCACGGCTAAGGTCTGAACAAATATTAGGTTTGCAGATCGGCGCGTGTGAGTTTGCCACCTGGGAGGTCAGATGTCCTACGAAAGCAGCGCAGAGCCGATCAAGGTCGGCTACCTGATGGACTTCACGCTGCCGCCGATGTTTCCCGAGGAGATGCTGGCCGACTTCACCCGCTGCTTTGACCTCATCTTCGAAGAGGCCGTTGAGCACGGAGTAATGGACCGGCCTGTTCAGATGATCTACCGCGAGGTGGAGGGGCTGCCCAAGGGGTCGGTCAAGGCGGTGATCGATGCTTTCGGTGAGCTGGTCGACGAAGGCTGTCTGGTGGTGTTCGGACCGCACATCACCGACAATTGCGTGCCCACCCGCGAAGCGATCGAAGAGCGATTCAAGGTCCCGGCGATCGCTGTCACGGGCACCGACGACTGGTTAGGTGAGTGGACATTCTCGTTCCCGCAGGGCTCGATGACCGACGAGCCGATTTTCATCGCGGACCTCGTGGCCAAACGTGGACTCACCGAAATCGGAGTTCTCGTCGAGCAGAACCTGATCGGTGAAAGCTATCTGAAGAATTTGCGAAGCGCGTGTCGCCGCAAGGGTATTCGCATCGTCGCAGAAGCGGCAATCGCCCAGACCGCACAGGACATCAATGAAGCGGTGCGGACGCTTCATGAGGCGAAAGCAGAAGCGATCGTGCATCTGGGCTTCGGCTTCGGGATTGTGTTCATCAACCCCGCGCTGGAGGCGGTCGATTGGGATCCGCCGCGATTTACGACCACGGCTTTCCAGAATGCTTGGGTGAACCCGATCATGTGGAACGCGTTCATGGGGTGGATCGGGGTCGATCAGTACGACGAGCAGAATCGGATCGGCCAGGACTTCCTCGACCGTTACGCCCAGAAGTACGGCGGCAGGCGTCCCGAGTATTGCGTACCGGTGGTCAACCGTGACGTCGCCGCCACACTCGTGCGTGCGTTCACAGATGCGCATCCGCTCAGTCCGCGTGGGGTCAAAGAAGCATTGGAGCGGGTGAAGATGTTGCCCGCCGCCTCCGGTGCGCCCGGCACCCGGGTGTCATTCGGTAAGTGGACGCGGCGGGCCTGGATGGGCGCTGGCTATCTGGTGGCCCGAACTCTCGACGCCGACGGCATCAACTCGCATCTGGTCGATCGCTTCGGAGAGGAAGGCTGACTCGTGTCAACGGAACAATCCGCACCGCTCGCCGCGGACGAGAAGGCGGAATCCCCGCAGCGAAGTGAGAAGCGCGGCTGGGGCGGCTGGATCGCCGGCGCTGCCTTGGCGGCGTTCGTGCTCTTCTTTATCGCGAACGCCCGCGTCGCCCTCGACCCGCGCGTCGCCAACCCGAACGTGCAGGGCCGGCCCCGCCCCGTCAGGTTCCTCTTTGGGCTGGACTACATCACGTTCCTGGACGGTGCCACTGTGGTGGCACTGATTGTGCTGCTCCTGGTCTTCATCAGGGGATGGCGGCGCAACCCCGGCAGTCCGGTGATGTTGATGTTCCTCTGCACCACCCTGATCGTGTGGCAGGACCCGATCATGAACTGGTCGCCGTTCGCGGTCTACAACCCCGACCTCGTCCACTGGCCGGAATCTTGGCCGCTGGTGTCGTTGTCGCCGACCGTCGAACCGTTCGTGGTTTTCGGTTATGTGATGTTCTACTTCGGCCCGTACTTCCCGGCGGTCTGGGTCCTGCGCAAACTGCAGGCCAGGAGGGGACCCGAGGCGTTCGTGTCCCGGCACCCGTTGATCTGCCTGGGC
>DASZKQ010000294.1:0-7023 GCA_035552835.1 Mycobacterium sp.
CGACGCGGCAAATGCCATGCACAGCGCCGCGATCGCGGCGGCCACCTCGACGATCGCGAGCAACCAGCCGCCGCCCGCGCCCAGAACCGCCACCAGCGGCAGATAAACCGCCATCGCGAAGTCCTCGAGCACCAGCACCGCCAGCACGGCCGGGGTTTCGCGGTTACCGAGCCGGTGCAAGTCCGCCAGCAGACTCGAAATAACGCCCGACGACGAGACGTAGGTGACGCCGGCCAATGCGAGGATCCCGACGCCGTTGAGTCCGAGCAGCCAGCCTGCCACCGCACCGGGCGTGGCGTTCAGCACGAAGTCGACTGCGGCGGAAGGCAAGTGGTGACGCAAGCTGCTGGCGAATTCGGTCGCGGAGAACTCCAGACCCAAGGTCAGCAACAGCAGCACGACGCCGATCGGCGCGCCGGTGGTGATGAAGTGACCAGCGGTTGTGACCGGAGCAACGCCGCCGTTGCCGAGGGCCAGACCGGCAAGCAGATACACGGGTATCGGGGAGAGCGCGAACCGGCGAGCGACCGTGCCCAGCAATGCGAGCGCCGTCAGGACGGCGCCGAGTTGAAAGAGCAGCGGCGCCGAAATTTGCACGGGCTCAGCCGTTATCGACGAGTTGTACGACCTGTGCGATGCCGTCTTCGGTACCGACCACCACCAGCACGTCGTCTGCACGCAGCATTTCGGCCGGCCCTGGCGACGCCAGCACCACCTCGTTGCGCACGATCGCCACAATCGACGCGCCGGTGCGGGTGCGGGCGCGGGTGTCCCCGAGCGGCCGGTCCGCGAACGGGCTGCCCGCCCGGATGTGGACTTGACCGGCCTCCAGCCCAGGTACTTCGCGGGTCAGCTCGGTGAACCGCTCGGCGATCCGCGGTGCGCCCAAAATCTGGGCGACCGCGTCGGCCTCTTCGTCGGTGAAGTGAAAGATCGGCTGGGCCTGGTCAGGATCGTCGCGTGCGTACCGGACGACGTCGAATTCGCCACTGCGCCGCGCAATTATCCCGATCCGCTCGCCGTCGTGGCTGGTGAACTCATATCGCACGCCGATGCTGGGCAGCAGCACCTCTTTGACGTCCACCGCCGGCTACCGCCCTTTGGCGGATCTCGGCTTGGCATGGCGACCCTGCCGCCGCGCGGCCTCGCGCCGCTCACGCCGACTGCCGCCGGCTCCGGCCGGGTTCTGCGCGTCACCGTTGCCCTGCACTTGCGCAGAACCGTCCTCGGCCGGCCCGGAATATGTTAATTCAGCAGACTCAGTCTGAATTCCTTTGGTGCGCAACGCAGTTGCCGGTTCATGCGCCCCGGGCGATCCGGCTGACCCGCCAGTGGCCCGCTGCTGTGCGCGGGCCGCTGCGGCGGTGACGAACTCCGCCAGGTCCTCCGGCTCCTCGACCGGTCCCACCTGCGGGGGCGGTACCGCCTCGACCGAGACATTGAACAAGAAGCCGACCGACTCTTCCTTGAGGCCCTCGAGCATGCCGGTGAACATGTCGAAGCCCTCGCGCTGGTATTCCACCAGTGGATCGCGCTGCGCCATCGCACGCAGGCCGATGCCCTCTTTGAGGTAGTCCATCTCGTAGAGATGCTCACGCCACTTGCGGTCGATGACGTTGAGCAACACGTTGCGTTCCAGCTGGCGCATCGCGCCCTCGCCGGCGAGTTCCTCGAGCTCGGCCTCCCGCACCGCGTAGGCACGATCGGCGTCTTCGACCAACGCGTCGAGCAGTTCCTCACGGGTGAGCTCACCGGGCTCACCGATCGCCTCGGAGTCGATCAGGTCTTTGTGGTCGATCTCGACCGGATACAGCGTTTTCAGCGCCTCCCAGAGCTTCTCCAGGTCCCAGTCCTCGGAGTAGCCCTCAGCCGTTGCTCCGTTAACGTAGGCGGTGATCACGTCGACGAGCATGTCGTGCGCTTGCTGCTGCAAATTCGCGCCTTCGAGGATGCGGCGGCGCTCCTCGTAGATGACCTTGCGCTGCTGGTTCATCACCTCGTCGTATTTGAGGACGTTCTTGCGGACCTCGAAGTTTTGCTGCTCGACCTGGGTCTGCGCGCTCTTGATAGCGCGGGTCACCATCTTGGCTTCGATGGGCACGTCGTCGGGCAGGTTGAGCCGGGTCAGCAGCGTTTCCAGCGCCGCGCCGTTGAAGCGGCGCATCAACTCGTCGCCCAGCGACAGATAGAAGCGCGACTCACCGGGGTCGCCCTGGCGACCAGAGCGGCCGCGCAGCTGGTTGTCGATGCGCCGCGACTCGTGCCGCTCGGTACCCAGCACGTACAGCCCGCCGGCCTCGATCACTTCCTTGGCCTCCTCGGCGGCCTCGGCCTTGACCACGGGTAGCTCGTCGTGCCAAGCCTCGTCGTACTCGTCGGGAGTCTCGACCGGGTCGAGGCCGCGGGCGCGCAGCCGCAGGTCGGTGAGAAAGTCGACGTTGCCGCCCAGCACGATGTCAGTGCCGCGGCCGGCCATGTTGGTGGCGACCGTGATGGCGCCGCGCCGGCCGGCCTCGGCGATGATGCCGGCCTCTTGCTCGTGGTATTTGGCGTTGAGCACGTTGTGCGGGATGCGCCTTTTCTGGAATTGGCGCGACAGGTACTCCGAGCGCTCCACGCTGGTGGTACCGATCAGCACCGGCTGGCCCTGGTCGTAGCGCTCGCTGACGTCGTCGACGACCGCGATGTACTTGGCTTCCTCGGTCTTGTAGATGAGGTCGGACTGGTCGCCGCGGATCATCGGCATGTTGGTCGGGATGGAGACCACACCGAGCTTGTAGATCTCGTGCAGCTCGGCGGCCTCGGTTTGCGCGGTACCGGTCATGCCGGCGAGCTTGTCGTAGAGCCGGAAGTAGTTCTGCAGCGTGATCGTGGCCAGCGTCTGATTCTCGGCCTTGATCTCGACGTGCTCTTTGGCCTCGATGGCCTGGTGCATGCCCTCGTTGTAGCGCCGCCCGATCAGCACCCGGCCGGTGAACTCGTCGACGATGAGCACCTCGCCGTCGCGCACGATGTAGTCCTTGTCGCGGGCGAACAGCTCCTTGGCTTTCAGGGAGTTGTTCAGGTAGCTGACCAGCGGCGAGTTGGCGGCCTCGTAGAGGTTGTCGATACCGAGCTGGTCCTCGACGAATTCCACGCCAAGCTCGTGCACGCCGACGGTGCGCTTGCGTAGGTCGACCTCGTAGTGGACGTCTTTTTCCATCAGCGGCGCCAACCGAGCGAACTCGGTGTACCAGTTGGAGGCACCGTCGGCCGGACCGGAAATGATCAGCGGGGTGCGGGCTTCGTCGATCAAGATCGAGTCGACCTCGTCGACGATCCCGAAGTTGTGGCCGCGCTGGACGCACTCTTCCAGCGAATGGGCCATGTTGTCGCGCAGGTAGTCGAAACCGAACTCGTTGTTGGTGCCGTAGGTGATGTCGGCGTTGTAGGCCACGCGCCGTTCGTCGGGCGTCATCTGAGCGAGGATCACCCCGACGTCCAAGCCCAGGAAGCGGTGCACCCGGCCCATCCACTCGCTGTCGCGTTTAGCCAGGTAGTCGTTGACGGTGACGATGTGCACGCCCTTGCCGCCGATGCCGTTGAGGTAGGCCGGCAAAACAGAAGTCAGCGTCTTACCTTCACCGGTCTTCATCTCGGCGACATTGCCGAAGTGCAGCGCAGCACCGCCCATCACCTGCACGTCGAAGGGGCGCTGGTCCAGCACCCGCCAGGCCGCTTCGCGGGCCACCGCAAACGCCTCGGGCAGCAGGTCATCGAGGCTTTGCCCGTCGGCGTGCCGCTCTTTCAACTCGTCGGTCTTGGCCCGCAGTTGGGAGTCGGTCAGTTCCGCGACGTCGTCGGACAAGGTGTTGACATAGTCGGCCACTCGCTTGAGGCGTTTGACCGTGCGACCTTCACCAAGGCGCAGCAACTTATCCAGCACAGCTTTGTCCCCTACGGATCGGAGTCTTTGGCGTCCTCCATCCTAGGTGACAAGCGCGCATTAGCCGGTTGCCCGGCTCCTCCTCGCGCCGACCACGGCGCGCATCGTCGCCGGGCGAGCCGTTCGCGTCAGGCCAGGCGGATGAGCCCGTAGTCGTAAGCGTGCCGACGGTAGACCACCGACGGCCGTTCGGTCTGCTTGTCGTAGAACAGGAAAAAGTCGTGGCCGACCAGCTCCATTTCGTAGAGCGCGTCGTCCACCGACATCGGCTTGGTGGTGTGTTCCTTGGTTCGCACCACCTGACCGGGCTCGTGGTGTCCATTGACTGGCGAGTCACCGTCGGGGTCCGGACCCGCGGCTTCGGTGTCGAACGCCGGCTCAGGCGGCACAACGGCAGTCGCCGCGGCCAACGAGACTGGAGTCTTGTCGCCGTAGTGGACTTTGCGGCGATCCTTGACCCGACGCAGCCGGGCTTCCAGCTTGGCGACCGCAGCTTCGAATGCGCCATAGAAACTGTTGGCGCAGGCCTCACCGCGGACCACCGGCCCGCGACCGCGAGCGGTGATCTCGACATGCTGACAGGACTTGCGTTGGCGTCGGTTGGGTTCGTGGTCGAGTTCGACGTCGAACAAGTAGATAGTTCGGTCGAACCGTTCCAAGCGGGCGAGTTTTTGCGAGACGTAGATGCGGAAGTGGTCGGGGATCTCGACGTTGCGGCCTTTGACGACGACTTCGGCGTGCGGTGTCGGTTCGTCCGGCTCGTCGGCTGCTACCGGTAGTTCGGCGACAAGCTGACCGGAATCCACGGTTTGTCTTGACATACTTGACAACTCGTTTCTCTCGCGTTGCACGCACGCGGCGTGCCCGGCTTTTAGATGCGCGCCGACGGGGTTGATGGTCGTGCCCTGGCCGCCCGCCGGTGCAAGGTGTCGAGAACTCACCCCCTACCGTCGTCTGTGCCGTGGCGCCTCGGCCTAATTCTGATGCGCCAACTTGAGGCGTTCATGGTGCTTGATCCCGACGGTAGACCTCCTGTCGGTGGTAGTTCCAGTGTTTTGATCCACCTGTTGCAAGTTCTTCACACACGCTCACGCGGCAGCTAGCGCCAGCACAGCGCACACCCGCGCTCCGGCGGTTTGCAGGATGCGGACCGACTCACGGGCGGTCGCGCCGGTCGTGACGATGTCGTCGACGAGCAGTACTTCGTGATCGGCCGGAAGACGTTGGCTGGTCAGCAGCACCCTTCCGGCAATGTTGCGCTCGCGGGCGGCGCTGCCAAGACCGGCCGAGTCGCGGGCCAGCGCCTTCATCCGCAGCGCTCGGACCACGGTGATGTGCGGGTGGCCCGCTGTTGCCAGCGTCGCGACGCGGGTGACCGGATCGCCGCCGCGTCGACGCGCCGCCCAGCTGCGGGTCGGCGCGGGCACGATCGTCAGCGGGACATCCAGCAGACCCCAGCCGAGTAGTCGGTGCAAACCGAGCGCCAACGCACGGGCCAACGGCGCGATCAGGTCGGTCCGGCCACGGTCTTTCATCGCGACGATCGCTTGCCGGCGCGCACCCGCGTAACGGCCCAGTGTCAACACCGGAACGCCGGGGTCGATGCGCGGGCTTACCACCCGCGGCGCATCGGGACCCACGGCCAGCTCGCGAGCGCAGGCCTCGCACCAGCGGGTCGACGGCGCCCCGCAGCCGCCGCATTCCAGCGGAAGGACGAGATCGAGCACAGCGCAAGTGTGACGGCGGGGGCTGACAGCGGCTCTGTCTCAGCCGGGCAGCACCGGCACCGCCCCGCCCACCATGAACGGCGGCACGTCCAACCAGCCTTGCGGCCCTTCGGCGCCCGAGATCGACAGCTGCATCACCCCGCGCGGATCGGCCACGTAAACCATCGAGGGATCAGCCGCGATCGTGGAAACCGGCTGCTGCAGATTGCCGTTCGGCGCATCGGAGTTCACCCCGTCGATGTTGACGTAGGACACCGGGTGCTCGGCGTCGTTGCGACTCACCGCGATGTCGTCGTCGGTGCGCCACGACAACGACACCACCGAGGAGCCCAGCCCAAACCCG
The DNA here is from genome assembly GCA_035552835.1 of Mycobacterium sp. Taxonomy (GTDB): domain Bacteria; phylum Actinomycetota; class Actinomycetes; order Mycobacteriales; family Mycobacteriaceae; genus Mycobacterium. The sequence continues at coordinate 5,996 of DASZKQ010000294.1, forward strand.
AGCCGCCGCGGGTAGGTCAACGCGAACTGGCCGGCCTGCGTCTGCTCGACGCTGGCCAGGATCACCTTGCCCTCGATGGCCATCGCCGCTCGTGTCCCGTCCCGGGACAACTGCAGCTCGGCGATCACACCCGGGAAGCGAGTGGACACCGCGGCCGAATCCACCGGGAGACGCGCAGGCTGACCCGAGGCCGTCCCCGCGATGGCACGCAGCACGGTGTTGCCGTCGGCGACCACCCACACCGCGTCGTCCAGCGACCAGCTGGGCCGCGACAAGGTATGCCCGTCAGCGGCTTCCACCGCCTCGCCGCCGAGATCGCCGATCCACAGCGATGCCGTCATATCCGGGGCGCCCGGCCGCAGCGTCACCACCGACGCCACCTGGTGCCCGCTGCGCGACAGCGCGGCTCCGGTCTGGTCCGTCGTCCGGCCGAACGCACCCGGCACCGGGTCGGAGCCCTGGCCGTTCAGCGACACCAGCCGCCCGCCCACCAGCGCGTGCACGCCGGCCGCGGCACCCTCGGCGACACCGGGATCGGTAGCGGCGACATCGGAGGGGTTCCACCCGGCGGCGAACCTTTCGTCCAGCGCCGCGCCGTCGGCGTTGATCACGTACGGCCCTTTGATGTCGGCGCGCGCCAGGGTCCAGATGATCTGCGCGGCAAGCAATTGCTTGCTGTGCGGGTCGGCGACGGTCAGCAACTCCAGATCGATGCGGGCACCGGCATAACCGCGTCCGATGCCGCTCTTTCCGCCGTCGGCCCGAGTCACCGGCCCGCGCAGCCGCAGCGGCGGTCCGAGCATGTTGCGCACGCTTTTGGCCATCTCCGGACGCGGACCGGCGATCAGCTTGGAAACCAGTTCGGTGGCCAACTGATCACGGTCGGCCACCGCGACGTAGCGCGGATCCGGAACAACCGTCTTGCCAGTCGGGTCCGCGAAATACAACGTGTTGCGCTTGTAGGTGGCCTGAAATTGCTGCCAGTCCAAGAACACCCCGTTGGGCAGGCGGTCGATGCGCCAGCCGCC
>DASZKQ010000295.1:0-1539 GCA_035552835.1 Mycobacterium sp.
GCGGTGATGTCGACAGTGGTCGTCATGGTCGTCGTCCTGCGGCTGATTTGGATGCTGTTCGGACCCGCCACCGCGAAATTGTTCGGCCGCGCATCCGGCGCGCCGGTGTGGCGGGAACGCGTGATCGTGGCGTGGGCCGGCATGCGCGGGGGATTGTCGTTGGCAGCAGCGCTGGCCATCCCTTTACGGCTCGCCAACGGCTCGCCGTTCCCCGACCGCGACTTGCTGATCATGGTGGCGGTCGCGGTGATCGTGGCAAGCCTGCTCTTTCAGGGCACCAGCCTGCCGTGGCTGCTGCGCCGACTCGGGCTCAAGGCCGAGGATTTCGCCGCCGAAGAGAACAAGGCTCGGCTGGAGGCGGCCCGCGCCGCGTTGGAGTGGCTGGACGACCATGCCAGCACCGAAGGCGACGACGAAGCCACCGAATCTGCCCGCGCCCTCTACGAGGCCCGCGTACGACGGCTGCAGGTCGGGCCTGCGAGCGATGAGGAGTCGGACGAAGTCCAGGAGATAGAGCGGTACCGGACGTTGCGGCTGAAGTTGCTGGAGGTCGAGCGGTCAGTAGTCCTGACGTTGAGGCGGGAGGGCCACATCAACGCGACGCTGTTGCGTGTCATCGAACGCGACCTCGACCTCGAGGAGGCACGGATCAGCGGTTCGTGAGCTCGCTGCAAGCTTCTGCCCAGTAGATTCCCACCAATCATTCAGCTTCCGGCGTGCCGGAGCCGGGTAACGCTACAGGTTGTGACGGCGTCGGCTGAAGGGCGCGCGGTACGGCAGCCTTTTTCCCAGCTGCTCAAACGGATCTTTCTGGGTAAGCCCCTGGTCAATGAGTATCTGGAATCGGAATGCTTGTCCAATACGGTTGCTCTCGGCGCGCTATCACCGGACGCGATCTCATCGACCGTCTACGGTCCCGAACAGATCATGGTCGAACTGCTGCCAAGTGCCGGGCTGGCCTCCTACGTGCTGTTGTTTCCGATCGCCGGTGTCATCCTGCTGATTCTGACGCTGGTAGCCGGGTCGTATCGGCAGGTGGTCATGGCATACACCCAACGAGGCGGCTCCTATGTAGTGGCACGGCGCAATTTCGGGCCCCGGGTGGCGCAGCTGTCTGCGGCCGCATTGTTGATCGACTATGTGGTCACCGTGGCGGTGCAGTGCGCGGCCGGCACGTTTGCCGTGGTGTCAGCGGTACCCGCGCTGGGCCCGTACCACTTGGAAATCGCGGTGGCTGCGTTGCTCCTCATTTCCTACGCCAACCTGCGCGGATTGCGTGAGGCCGGCCGGATGTTCGCCGTGCCGGTCTACTCTTTCGTCGCCATGCTCGCGGCGTTGATCGTGACCGGGGTGGTTCGTCAAATCTTCTGGAGCTTACCAACTTACGATCTACAGCAGATGGCGGGAACGGTGCCGGTCCATCAGGGGAATGGGCTGATAATGGGCGCGTCGATTCTCGTGGTGCTGCGGGCGTTCGCTAACGGTGGCACGTCGTTGACCGGAGTTGAGTCGATCGCCGATGCGGTCAACATCTTTCGT
>DASZKQ010000296.1:0-2708 GCA_035552835.1 Mycobacterium sp.
CGTCTTGAGCGCAGCCATCTTCTCCAGCGAAGTCTCCCGCGGCCCTTCGTCGATCCGGAAACCGTCCACGGCAATGATTTCGTTGTCGAAGTGTCCGCCCCGGATTGCGGCCAGCGCCCGCTCGTGACTGGTCAGCGCGAACTGCTCCATCTCCTCGCGGGACAGGTTCCACCGCTCGGCGATCAACTCCGCGCCGCGGAACTGCGAGATCTCCTGATCGCCGTAGCGGTGCAGCCAATTCTTCGACTCGCTGGTCGGCGAGGTGAACCCGAGCTCCTTGCCGACCACCATCGCCGACGCGATCGGGATCTGGCTCATGTTCTGCATGCCGCCGGCCAGGATCAGATCGGCGGTGTTGGCCATGATCGCTTGCGCGCCAAAGGAAATCGCCTGCTGGCTAGAACCGCACTGCCGGTCGACGGTTACCCCGGGCACCTCTTCGGGATAACCCGCGGCCAGCCAGGCGTTGCGACCGATGTTGCCGGCCTGCCCCCCGATCGCGTCGACGCATCCGACCACCACGTCGTCGACGGCCGCGGGGTCGACGTCGACCCGCTCGAACAGCCCGTGAAATGCGGCCACACCGAGGTCGATCGGATGCACGCCGGCAAGCGATCCGTTGCGCTTACCAACGGCGGTACGCACCGCCTCGACGATGTATGCCTCTGTCATATGCGTCGCTCCTCCTCATCACTTCGTTCTGCATCGTCGCCGACGCGTGTCATCTCAGACTCCTTCTTTGGTGATTCCGCCTAGGACGATAGCGAGATACTGCTGACCCACCTGGTCGGCAGTGAGCGGTCCGCCAGGTTGATACCACCGCACCGACACCCAGGTGGTGTCGCGAATGAAGCGGTAAACCAGGTCGACGTCGAGATCCGGTCGGAAATAGCCTTCCTCGATGCCTTGGTGCAGCACGTCGACCCACATCTTGCGTTGCTGTTTATTCATGTCCTCGATGTAGGAGAACCGGGGCTGGGGCAACAGCCGCTTGGCCTCATCCTGATAGATGACGACTTGGGCATGCCGGTGCTCGATCGCGTCGAACGACGCCAGGAACAGCCCCTTGAGCCGCTCCAGCGGATTTGGCTGGGTGTCAATGATCTCCTGATAGCGGCAGAACAGCCACTCCAAGAAGCTGTGCAGCAGCTCGTCGACCATCTCTTCTTTGGACGCGAAGTGGTGATACAGGCTGCCGGACAATATGCCGGCACCGTCGGCGATGTCGCGGACCGTGGTCGCGCGCAGGCCGCGCTCGGCGAACATCGTCGCTGCCAGTGCCAACAGCTCGTCGCGCCGGTTCATGGGTGTTGACTCGATACCGAAATCACTTCTCCAGTCAGGTAACTAGAGTAGTCGCTGGCTAGAAATGCGATCGTCGCCGCTACTTCCCACGGCTCGGCCGCACGTCCGAACGCCTCCCCGGCCGACAGCCGATCGAGTAGATCTGCCGCGGTTGTCTTGTCCAAGAACTTGTGCCGGGCGATGCTCGGCGATACCGCGTTGATCCGCACTCCGTATTCCACGGCCTCGATGGCGCTGCACCGGGTCAATGCCATCACCCCGGCTTTGGCTGCCGCATAGTGCGATTGCGAGTGCTGGGCACGCCAGCCAAGCACGCTGGCGTTGTTGACGATCACCCCGCCGTGGTCGGCGTCGCGGAAGTAGCGCAACGCGGCCCGGGTGGCGCGAAAGACCGACGTTAGCGTGACGTCGAGCACGCGGTCCCATTCCTCGTCCGTCATATCGGCCACCGGAGTTTGTCCGCCCAGCCCAGCGTTGTTGACCAGCACGTCGATTCGGCCCATCCGCGCGTGGGCCGACGCGATCAGCGCGTTGACTTGTGCCGAGGACGTCACATCGCAGAGCACATGCTCGACGCGGCCCAAGCCCAGCGCCGATAGTTCCTGGGCCGTCTCGCCGAGGCGTCGCTCGTGGTGGTCGGAGACGACGACGTCAGCGCCTTCGGCCAGCGCCCGCCGAGCGGTGGCCGACCCGATACCGGTGCCGGCGGCCGCCGTGACCATCACGACCTTGCCGGTCAGAAGTCCATGTCCGGCAACCTCTTTCGGCGCGACCGCTAACGTCATCTAGCCTCCCGGGGTAGGCCGAGCACCCGCTCGGCGATGATGTTTCGCTGAATCTCGTTCGAGCCGCCGTAGATGGTGTCCGCGCGGGTGAACAGATAAAGCCGCTGCCACTCGTCGAAATCCCCGCTGTCCAACACCAGGCCCGCTTTACCCTGTACGTCCATCGCGATCTCACCGAGCTCACGATGCCAATTGGCCCACAACAGCTTTGAGACGTTGTCTTGTCCGGGCTGCTCGACGTCCATGGTCGCCAGCGCATATGAGCGCATCGCCCGCAGGCCGGCCCAAGAGCGGGTCAGCCGCTCGCGGATCAGCGGATCGTCGGCGGCGCCGGTGCATTTGGCAAGTGCCACCACGCCATTGAGCTCACGCGCGTAGACGATCTGCTGCCCCAGTGTGGAAACACCGCGCTCGAAGGTCAGCGTTCCCATCGCGACCCGCCAGCCGTCACCGGGTGTGCCGACAACTAGGTCGGCATCGGTACGGGCGTCATCGAAGAACACCTCGTTGAATTCCGAGTCACCCGTCAGCTGCACGATCGGGCGGATCTGCACCCCGGGCTGGTCCAGCGGCACCAGCAGATACGACAACCCGGCATGGCGCTTGGAGCCTTTCTCG
>DASZKQ010000297.1:0-4830 GCA_035552835.1 Mycobacterium sp.
CGCACCGGTCAAGGGGCAGCCGCCGGTGCTGGGCAGCTCGGTGAGCTCCGGCTCGGCCGCCCCGGGCACGTCGGGCACCGCACCTCGTCCGGACAAACCGGCACGGCATGACGCGGTCAACCTGAACAGCGCAACCGTGCAGCAGTTGGATGCCCTGACGGGGATCGGGCCGGTGACGGCGGCTGCCATCGTGGCCTGGCGGGATGCCAACGGCAAGTTCACCAGCGTCGATCAACTCGCCGAGGTCGACGGTATCGGCCCCGGGCGTCTGGAAAAGCTGCGCCCGCTGGTTCGTGTCTGACGCCGCGACGGCGCGGCTGGATGCACGTCTGGTGCCAGCCGCATTGACCAGCTGGACGGTCACCGCGGCGGGAATCATATGGCCGATCGGCAGCGTGGTCGGATCGGTGTGTGCGATCGGGAGCGCGCTGGGCCTTCTGCTGTGGCGCACCGGGCACCGAAGCACACGGATGCGGGCCATCGGCGTCGCGGTTGTCGCCGTTGGTGTGGTCGGGGCCGGCTTCGGGTTTGCGATTGCGTTGCGCGCCAACGCAGTCGCTCGCCACCCCATCACTGCGGTATTCGGAACGGCTGCGCAGGTCGTGGTCACGCCCAGCGAAAGCGCACTCTCAGTGGGCCGCGGCCGACTGATGTTCCGTGCCACGTTGCAGGAACTGGGACAAAACCAGATGTCGGGCCGCGTAGTGGTTTTCGCGCCGGCGCGCGACTTCAATGCCGTGATGGTCGGTCAGCCGGTGCGCTTCCGCGCCAGAATCACCCGCCCTACCCGACATGACCTGACGGTGGCGGTGGTGAACGCGGTCGGCGAGCCGACGATGGGTCGTGCCGGGCCGGTTCACCGCGCGGCGCACGCAGTCCACGCGGCCTTTGCCGCGACCGCACGTCGAGTGCTGCCTGCAGACCAAGCGGCGATGCTGCCGGCGCTGGTGCTCGGCGACACATCCACGGTCGGCACGGTCACCAGCCGAGAATTCCGTGCCGCGGGTTTGACACACCTGACCGCGGTATCCGGCGCCAATGTCACGATCGTGTGCGGAGCGGTGCTGTTCTCGTCGCGGCTGATCGGCCCGCGGGCGGCGGTGGCGCTGGCCGGTGTCGCATTGGTGGTGTTCGTCATCGTCGTGCAGCCCACGGCTAGCGTGCTGCGCGCGGCGGTGATGGGCGGGATAGCGCTGGTGGGTGTGCTGTCTTCGCGGCGGCGGCAAGCGATTCCGGGTCTTGCCGCCACCGTGCTGGTGTTGATGGTGACCGCTCCACAGTTGGCCGTCGACGTGGGCCTCGCTCTGTCGGTGGTGGCGACGGCGGCGCTGGTGGTCATCGCGCCGATCTGGTCGCGGCGTCTGGTGGCGGCCGGCTGGCCCAAGCCGCTGGCGGACGCCGTCTGTGTCGCCTGTGCAGCGCAGTTGGTGACGGCTCCACTGATCGCCGGCATCTCGGGTCGGGTGAGCCTGGTGGCCGCCGTAGCCAATCTCGCAGTGGCGGCGCTGATCGCGCCGATCACTGTGCTGGGCAGTGCGGCCGGTGCGCTGTGCTTGTTCTGGCCAGCCGGGGCGCAACTGCTGATCCGGTTCACCGGCCCCGAACTGTGGTGGGTGTTGCGGATCGCGCATTGGGCAGCCGCTGTGCCCGTCGCCAGCCTGCCGGTACCGTCCGGGATTTCCGGTGTCCTGGTGGTCGGCGCTGCCGCTGTGCTGGCCGCGGTGATGTGGCGGCGGCGATGGTTTCGGGCCGGGATGGCGGCCGCAGCCGCCGGGCTGCTCGCCTGGTCCTTGTCGGGCCTGCTGGTAGGGGCTGTCGGCCAGACATGACACGATCGAACAGTGAGTCAGCAGGTTTCGACGTTGCATCTCGTGCTGGGCGACGAGGAGCTGCTGGTCGAGCGCGCCGTCGCGGAGGTGCTGCGGTCGGCACGGCAGCGCGCCGGTACCGACGATGTCCCGGTGAGCCGGCTGCGAGCCGGCGAAGTGGGTGTCTACGAGCTGGCCGAATTGCTGAGCCCGTCCCTGTTCGCAGACGAGCGGGTCGTCGTCCTGGAAGCCGCCGGTGAGGCAGGCAAAGACGCCGCCGAATTGATCGCCAACGCCGCCGCGGACATCCCGTCGGGCACCGAGCTGGTGGTCGTGCATTCAGGTGGCGGGCGTGCCAAGGCGTTGGCCAGTCAGCTGCGCGCGCTCGGCGCGCAGGTGCATCCGTGCGCGCGGATCACCAAGGCCAGCGAGCGTTTCGATTTTGTCCGCAACGAATTTCGGTCGCTGAAGGTCAAGTCCGACAACGACACGATCAGTGCGCTGCTGGATGCGGTCGGCTCCGATATGCGCGAACTCGCTTCGGCCTGTTCTCAATTGGTCGCCGACACCGGTGGCCGCGTCGATGTCGCCGCAGTGCGGCGCTATCACGGTGGCAGGGCCGAGGTGAAGGGATTTGACATCGCAGACAAGGCTGTGGCCGGTGACGTCGAAGGGGCTGTCGAGGCGCTGCGCTGGGCGATGATGCGCGGCGAGCCGCATGTGGTGCTGGCCGACGCATTAGCCGAGGCTGTGCACGCTATCGGTCGGGTGGGTCCGCTCTCCGGTGACCCCTACCGCCTGGCTGCCGAAGTCGGGATGCCGCCCTGGCGGGTGCAGAAGGCGCAGAAGCAGGCCCGACGCTGGTCGCGGGACATGGTCGCTATCGCGATGAAGTTGGTGGCGGCGCTAAACGCCGACGTCAAGGGTGCGGCCGCTGATGCCGACTACGCACTGGAAGCGGCGGTGCGAAAAGTCGCCGAGCTAGCGGCCGGTGACGATGCGGGCCGGGACGGCCCGAGGAAAAGCCGGGCTGTTGGGTAGGGCCGACGCGGGTCGCTGACTCAGAGCTTGTTGAGGGCGTGCGCCAGCGCTGACTTCTTGTTCGCCGCCTGGTTCTTGTGGATCACGCCCTTGGTGGCCGCCTTGTCCAGCTTGCGGCTGGTGGAGACCAGCAGCTCCGCGGCTTTCTCCTTCTCGCCGGCGGCGGCGGCCTCGCGGAACGCGCGGACAGCCGTGCGAAGCGACGACTTCACAGACTTGTTGCGCAGTCGGGCGCGCTCGTTCGTGCGGTTGCGCTTTTGCTGCGACTTGATGTTGGCCACGCGTCAATTCCTTCGCAAATCTTGAGCGGCTTGTGGTGTCACGGGTTGCCGCAGCGCGTCCCAGCGCTTAAGCGGCGACTGCTCAGAGTATCAGTCCGCAGTGCAATCTCCCAAAGCGGAGCCGCTTGGCCTGCGGAAACGGGATTTGTGATGCAGCATGGCAACGTGGCCCTTCGAACCGTACCCGTCGAGACCAGGCGCCAGCCGCGTGCCGAGGCGAAGCCGTCGAAGCGCTATGAGCGCATCTTCGACGGTTACAACACCGCGAGCAGCTACGCAGAGGCTTTCGATGAGATGTTCGACGGTCAGGGCAACGTCCGCGGACCGTACAAGGGCATCTACGCGGAGCTTGCGCCGTCGGATGCGTCCGACCTCGAGGCCCGCGCCGAGGCGCTGCGCCGGGCATTCAGCGATCAGGGCATCACGTTTTCGCTGTCCGGCCAGGAGCGGCCGTTTCCGCTGGACCTGGTGCCACGGGTGATCTCGGCCGCCGAGTGGACGCGGTTGGAGCGCGGCATCACCCAGCGGGTCAAGGCGCTCGAGTGCTACCTCGACGACGTCTACGGCGATCAGGAGATCCTGAACGACGGGGTCATCCCGCGTCGGCTGGTGACCTCCTGTGAGCACTTCTACCATCAGGCCGCCGGCATCGTGCCACCCAACGGCGTGCGCATTCACGTCGCCGGCATCGACCTGATTCGCGACGAAAAGGGAAACTTCCGGGTGCTGGAGGACAACCTGCGTTCGCCGTCGGGTGTGTCCTATGTGATGGAGAACCGGCGCACGATGGCGCGGGTCTTTCCCAACTTGTTCGCCACCCACCGGGTGCGCGCCGTCGACGACTATGCGGCGCACCTGCTGCGCGCCTTGCGCAAGTCGGCGGCCACCAACGAGGCCGACCCGACCGTCGTCGTGCTGACCCCGGGGGTGCACAACTCGGCTTACTTCGAGCATTCGCTGCTGGCCCGTCAGATGGGTGTCGAGCTGGTCGAAGGCCGCGACCTGTTCTGCCGCGACAACCAGGTGTACATGCGCACCACCGAAGGAGAACGTCAGGTCGACGTCATCTACCGGCGCATTGACGACGCGTTTCTGGATCCGATGCAATTCCGCCCCAATTCGGTGCTGGGCGTGGCCGGCCTGCTCAACGCCGCCCGAGCCGGCAACGTGGTGATTTCCAGCGCCGTCGGCAACGGGGTGGGCGATGACAAACTTGTCTACACCTACGTGCCGACGATCATCGAGTACTACCTCGGCGAGAAACCGTTGCTGGCGAATGTGGACACCTTCCGGTGCTGGATGGTCGACGAACGCGAAGAAGTGCTCGACCGGGTCGGCGAACTGGTCATCAAACCGGTCGAGGGGTCCGGCGGCTACGGCATCGTCTTCGGACCGGAAGCCTCGAACAAGGAGCTGACCGCGATCAGCAAGAAGATCCGCGACGAACCGCGCGGCTGGATCGCCCAACCGATGATGCAGCTCTCGACGGTTCCGACAAAGGTCGGAGACGAACTGACACCCCGTTACGTCGACTTGCGACCGTTCGCGGTCAACGACGGCGACGACGTGTGGGTGTTGCCCGGCGGTCTGAGCCGGGTGGCACTGGTCGAAGGGTCGCGGGTGGTGAATTCCAGCCAGGGTGGCGGCTCCAAGGACACCTGGGTGCTGGCGTCGCGCGCCTCACTGGCCGATCGCGAACT
>DASZKQ010000298.1:0-2131 GCA_035552835.1 Mycobacterium sp.
GGCCAGGAATCCGGGGATCACCAGAACTGGATGGCCGTCACCGCGGGGCCAGTCGGCGATGCGTCGGGCAGCCGCGAGGGTGGCGAGATATTCGAGGCCGGTGCGCCATTCCAGCGCACGCAGCAGATGTCCCGGCGGGGCCGCATTGACGGCATCGGGCAGCTGATCTGATTGCTCGACTTCGGGTTCAGCGGGGTCAGGAGTAGAAGTCATTCAACGTTTCCTTGTTCTGCTCGGCGACGACGCCGCGCTTCACCTTGAGCGATGGTGTGAGCTCGCCGCGCTCGACGGAGAGTTCGTGGTCAAGCAGAGCCCATTTCTTGATGGTCTCCCACCGATTGAGGTTGGCGTTGAGCTTCTTGACGTGCTCGTCGACCATTTCGTGCACCTCGCTGGATTTGGCCAGATCCGCGTAGGACGAGTCGGCGAGGCCATGCTCCTTTGCCCAGCCGCTGATCGCGTCGGCGTCGAGGGTGACCAAGGCAACGGCGAAATTGCGTCCCTCCCCGAACACCATGAACTGACTGGCGTACGGACACAATGTCGCGAATTTCGCCTCGATTGCCGGGGGCGCGATGTACTTGCCGCCGGAAGTCTTGAACAGCTCCTTGATCCGCCCGGTGATCTTCAGGAATCCGTCATCGTCGATGCTGCCCTGGTCCCCGGTAGACAGCCAGCCGTCGTGGCTGAGCGCCTCGGCGGTGGCCTTGTCCAGATGGTGGTAACCGGCCATCACGCATTTACTGCGGAACTGGACCTCCCCCGCATCGCTGATCCGGACCTCGGTGCCCTCGAACGGCAGACCTACCGTGCCCAGCTTGTAGTTGTCGGGGCGGTTGATGAAGCCCGCGCCGGCGGACTCGGTTAGCCCGTAGCCCTCCAGGATCAATAGGCCGGCCGCGTCGAACCATTCGGCGATGTCGCGGTTGAGTGGCGCTGAACCGGATATAAAGAACCGGATCCGCCCGCCGAACACGGCACGCACCTTGGCGAACACCAACCGGTCGAACAGGCTGTGCGGCAGCTTCAAAAGGATCGGGACGGACCGCCCACTGCGGCGGCGCGCCGCGACCTTGCGGCCGACCGCGAATGCGGTGTTGAACAGGAGTGCTTTGATGCCACCTTGGTTCTGCTGGGTGGTGACGACGCGGGCATAGGCCTTCTCGAAGATGCGCGGCGCGGCTCCCATGAAGGTCGGTTTGACCACTTCGGTGTTTTCCACGATCTTGTCGACGCGGCTGTCGATCGCGCTGGCGAACCCGCACGCCAGCTGAGTGGAGATCAGCACCTTGCCGAAGGCGTGCGCGAGCGGCAGCCACAGCAGTTGCAGATCGTTCTTGCCGAGCAGGTTCATGTCGTTGATCGCGGCGCCGGTGTATACCCACGCCTCGTGACGCAGCCGCACACCTTTGGGTTTACCGGTGGTACCTGAGGTGTAAATCAGCGTCGCCAGCCGATCGGGGGTGATCTCTTCTGCGGTCGTGCGCACACTGGACGGATGTTCGGCCAGGTGCTTGGAGCCCAGTGCGGCGAGATCGTCCAGGGTGATCACCCAGTCGCCGTCGCCAGCGCCGTCGAATACCACCACCTTGGCGAGGTTGGGTAAGTCATTGCGGTGCTCTTTGAGCTTGCCCAGCTGCTTGTCGTCCTCGGCGAAGACGATTCGCGACTCGGAGTCGGCGAGGATGTATGCGGTGTCCTCGGCGTTCGTGCTCGGGTAGACGGTGGTGGTTGCCGCGCCGGCGCACATGATCGCCAGGTCGGCCAGGATCCATTCGAAGCGGGTGGTCGACGCGATACCGATCCGATTCTCGGGTGCCACGCCCAGCGCCAGCAGCCCGGCTGCCAGGGCTTCCACCCGCTCGGCGGTCTGCTTCCAGGTGACCGAAACCCACTTACCGTTCTCGGGGTATCGGAACGCTTCCCGATCTGCTGACGCCTCAACGCGGTGCAGGAACAGCAGCGCCAAATTCGGCGCTCGGGTTCCGGTCGGGGTAAGACTCGTCTGGCTCATCAAACTTCCTTTGCGCTCTTCAGCAACCTCGCAGTACCGATCTTGCTGGGAGTGCCCGCCGTTAGATGGCCAAAACGCAAATTTGCCGCCTTTTCGAGGTCGTCAGACCTCTAACGC
>DASZKQ010000299.1:0-3704 GCA_035552835.1 Mycobacterium sp.
CGGCTACACCGAGCTGGCCGAAGCGGACGAGTGGCCCGCGGCGGGCAAGTTCTTCACCGTACGGGCCGGGTCACTGGTGGCGTGGGACAGCGCGATCGGCGCTCGGCCGTTTCGAGTGATCGGCGGGCATACCGACAGCCCGAATCTGCGGGTCAAGCAATACCCCGACCGTGAGGTCGCGGGCTGGCAGGTTGTGGCGCTGGAGCCGTATGGGGGCGTCTGGCTGAACTCCTGGCTAGACCGTGACCTGGGCATCAGCGGGCGACTCTCGATCCGTGACAGTGGCGGCATCGCTCACCGGCTGGTGCGGATCGATGCTCCGATCCTGCGCGTGCCGCAGTTGGCGATCCACCTCGCGGAGGACCGCAAGTCGCTCACCCTGGATCCGCAGCGCCACGTCAACGCGGTGTGGGGAGCCGACCAGCGAACCCGGTCATTTATCGGCTACGTCGCCGCGCAGGCCGGCATCGATCCTGATGACGTGCTCGGCGCCGATCTGATGACCCACGACTTGACCCCGTCGACGCTGTCCGGCCTGGACGACCAGTTCGTCAGCGCGCCGCGGCTGGACAACCAGGCGTCCTGCTATGCCGGGCTGGAGGCGTTCCTGGACGCCGAGCCCGGCGAATACCTGGCGGTGCTGGCGCTTTTCGACCACGAGGAGGTGGGCTCCATCTCCGATCACGGCGCTGACTCCGAGCTGTTGCTGACCACGCTGGAACGCATCGTGCTGGCCGGCGGCGGCGGCCGGGAAGACTTTCTGCGGCGGCTTTCCGGATCGATGGTGGCCTCGGCGGACATGGCGCACGCCACCCATCCCAACTACCCGGAGCGGCACGAGCCCGGGCACCTGATCGCGATCAACGGCGGTCCGGTGCTCAAGGTGCACCCCAATCTGCGTTACGCCACCGACGGCCGCACCGCCGCCGCGTTCGCGCTGGCCTGCCGCCAGGCCGGGGTGCCGCTGCAACGCTACGAGCACCGCGCCGATCTGCCCTGCGGCTCGACGATCGGTCCGATAACGTCGGCGCGGACCGGTATCCCGACGGTCGACGTCGGCGCCCCGCAGCTGGCCATGCACTCAGCACGGGAATTCATGGGCGCGGGCGACGTCGCTACGTACGCGGCGGCTCTGCGGGCCTTCTTGTCGCCGGGCTAACGCCTTGGTCAGCGCTGCGTGGCGAAGACCGGCTCGTAGCGGATCACGTTCTCCACCACCATGCCGTTGCGGGTGCGGACCCGATCGAGCCCGCGGATCTCGAATGGCCCGTCCGGGCCGGTTCCGCGGCCGATGTAGTGCAAGAAGACCAATTGCTCGCCCTCGGCGGCACCCGGAACTGTCGCGCTGTCGACGAGCTCAAGCCGCAGGTCTGGAGCAGCGGTCAGCAGCTCGGCGATCTTGCCGGTGTACGCCTCGACTCCCCGCACCGGCTGGGGGTCGCCGGGCCAGTACCCGACGATGTCGTCGGCCAGGATGTTCATCCCGCGAGACAGATCGGGCGCCGCCCAGAACGCCGCCCACATCTCAGCGCTGAACATCGGGGTTGAGTCGAGAAGCGGTGCACCAGACGGTGATTGGGTGCCAGTCATGATTCCTCCCAGGGTTGCGACGCTCTGGCCGAGCGCGTTAGGAGCAAGAGTGTCTTGGCCGCGTGCTGGTCCGCAATTACCTCGGAGGTCATCGCCGTGGGTAATAAGGTTGGATGCATGGCACTCAAGGTAGAGATGGTGACATTCGACAGCAGCGACCCCGCGAAGCTGGCCGGCTCGTGGGCCGAGCAGTTCGACGGCGACCCAGGAGCTGATCCCCGGTGAATTCGTCGCGGTCATCCTGCCCGACGGACCGCGGCTCGGCTTTCAGAAGGTAGCCGATCCCACGCCGGGGAAAAACCGGGTGCACCTGGATTTCGGCGCGGCTGATGTCGATGCTGAAGTGTCACGGCTTACCGCCGCCGGTGCCACCGAGGTCGGCCGGCACAGCATGGGCGATAGCTTTCGCTGGGTGGTGCTGACCGACCCCGCCGGCAATGCGTTCTGCGTAGCCGGCAGCCAGTAAACCGGCACGACCCGCCTGCTCGTGCGGTCGGTGGCCGCAGGGCGGTCAATCTAGACTGTTGCCCGTGACGTCCAGGCTCACTCAATCGGTAGATACCGTCGAGCAGGCCGCCGCCACCCCTGATCAGCCGCAACCGTTCCGCGAACTGGGCCTCAAAGACGACGAATATCAGCGGATCCGCGACATCCTGGGCCGCCGGCCGACCGACGCCGAGCTGGCCATGTACTCGGTGATGTGGAGCGAGCACTGCTCCTACAAGTCGTCCAAGGTCCACTTGCGGTACTTCGGCGAGACCACCACCGATGAGATGCGGGCCGGGATGCTGGCCGGCATCGGGGAAAACGCCGGCGTGGTCGACATCGGCGACGGCTGGGCGGTCACCTTCAAGGTGGAATCGCACAACCACCCGTCCTACGTCGAGCCCTACCAGGGCGCGGCCACCGGCGTCGGCGGCATCGTCCGCGACATCATGGCGATGGGCGCGCGACCAGTGGCCGTGATGGACCAGCTGCGTTTCGGCGCCGCGGACGCCCCCGATACCCGCCGCGTGCTCGACGGCGTGGTGCGCGGCATCGGCGGCTACGGCAATTCACTGGGCTTGCCCAACATTGGCGGCGAAACCGTGTTCGACGCCTGCTACGCCGGCAATCCATTAGTCAACGCGCTGTGTGTGGGCGTGCTCCGGCAGGAGGACCTGCATCTCGCGTTCGCGTCCGGCGCAGGTAACAAGATCATCCTGTTCGGTGCGCGGACCGGGCTTGACGGCATCGGCGGCGTGTCGGTGCTGGCATCGGAGACCTTCGGCGGCGATGAGTCCGGGTCGGGTCGCAAAAAGCTACCCTCGGTTCAGGTCGGCGACCCGTTCATGGAAAAGGTGCTCATCGAGTGCTGCCTGGAGTTGTATGCGGCCGGTCTGGTGATCGGCATTCAGGACCTTGGTGGAGCTGGAATAGCTTGTGCGACTTCGGAATTAGCCTCTGCCGGCGATGGCGGCATGGTGATCGAACTCGATACCGTTCCGCTGCGGACCAAGAACATGATCCCGGCCGAAGTACTCTGCAGTGAGTCGCAGGAACGGATGTGCGCGGTCGTCGCGCCGGAGAACGTGGACGCGTTCATGGCGGTGTGCCGCAAGTGGGAAGTATTGGCCACCACGATTGGCGAGGTCACCGAGGGCGACCGGTTGCGAATCACCTGGCACGGCGAGACGGTCGTGGACGTGCCGCCACGGACCGTGGCTCACGAGGGCCCGGTGTATCAGCGCCCGGTCGCTCGACCTGACTCGCAGGACGGGTTGAACGCCGACCGGGCAAGCAGCCTGCCGCGACCGGCCACCGGCGATGAGCTGCGCGCGACTTTACTTGCGCTGCTTGGTAGTCCACATCTGTGCAGCCGTGGCTTCATCACCGAGCAGTACGACCGCTATGTGCGCGGTAACACCGTGTTGGCCGAACACGCCGACGGTGGGGTGCTACGCGTCGACGAGTCCACGGGCCGCGGCATCGCCCTGTCGACCGACGCGTCGGGGCGCTACACGCTGCTGGATCCATACACCGGCGCCCAACTCGCGCTGGTCGAGGCCTACCGCAACGTCGCCGTCACCGGCGCTACCCCGGTCGCGGTGACCAACTGCCTCAACTTCGGCTCG
>DASZKQ010000300.1:0-2037 GCA_035552835.1 Mycobacterium sp.
CCGTCACCCTCGACGATCAGCCGCTGGACCAGCTCTTGTCCTTCCGGTGAGCGTAAATCGATGGTGGCCGAACGCTTTCCCTTGTTCAAGCCGGTCCAGTAAATCGACGTCCCGCTTGCGGCCAATGGCCAGCGACGAACATCGGATGCGCCGCCGATCGGGTCGACCCGTATCACCTCCGCGCCAAGTTGGCTCAACGTCATACCGCACAACGGTGCTGCGACGAAGCTGGACACTTCGACGACGGTGAGGTCGGCCAACGGCATGTTCACTGCGACGTGACCCGTTCGAAGACGGCGGCAAGGCCTTGTCCCCCACCGATGCACATGGTTTCCAGCCCGTAGCGCGCGTCCCGCCGATTGAGCTCACGGGCCAGCGTGGCCAACATCCGGCCGCCGGTGGCGCCGACCGGATGACCCAGCGATATTCCCGAGCCGTGCACGTTCGTCCGCTCCCGGTCGTCAGCGCCGAAGCCCCACTCCCGCATCACAGCAAGAGCTTGCGCGGCGAACGCCTCGTTGAGTTCGATGAGGTCGATGTCGCTCAATTGCAAGCCCGCCTTGGCCAGCGCGACGTCGGTCGCCGGCACCGGGCCGATGCCCATCACGTTGGGTGCTACGGCCGCGACGCCCCACGACACCAAGCGGACCAGCGGGGTCAGGCCGAGTTCGGCGGCCTTCTCCGGCGTCGTCACCAAACACATCGACCCGGCGTCGTTTTGTCCGCTGGCATTTCCCGCGGTTACTGTTGCCTCTGGATCATGTTCCAGCAGAACGGGTTTGAGTTTGCTGAGCGATTCCACCGTGGTGTCGGCGCGCGGATGCTCGTCGGTGTCGATCAATTCCTCGCCCCGGCGGCTGCGCACCGCGACCGAAATGATCTCTTCGGCCAGGATGCCGTCCTTCTGCGCGGCCACCGCCCGCTGATGCGACGCCACCGCGAGTTCGTCCTGCTCTTGCCGCGAGATGTTGTATTGCCGGCGCAGATTTTCCGCGGTCTCCAACATTCCGCCGGGCAGCGGGTGGTGACGACCGCCGGCGGTGTTACGTCCGCGGGCCAGCCCGTCGTGCACGCGCACCCCGCCGCGGGCACCGCCCCAGCGCATATCAGTGGAGTAAAAAGCGACGTTGCTCATGCTTTCCGCACCGCCGGCGACGACGACATCGTTATCGCCGGTGCTGACTTGCAGACACGCCTGGATGACGGCCTGCAGGCCCGATCCGCAGCGGCGATCGACCTGCATGCCGGGCACCGTTACCGGTAGCCCGGAGTCGAGGGCGACAACGCGCCCGATCGCCGGTGCCTCGCTGCTGGGATAGCAGTGCCCGAGGATGACGTCCTGCACCGATTCGGGCGGAATGCCGGTGCGGTCGAGCAGCCCATTGAGGGCGGCGACACCGAGGTCGACAGCGGTCTGCGACTTGAACATTCCCCCGTAGCGGCCGATCGGTGTCCGAACCGGCTCGCAGATGACGGCATCGCGCGCGCTCACATGAATCTCCCGCCAGTCACTTCGAGCACGGTCCCGGTCATGTACGAGGACAGATCCGAGGCCAGGAACAACGCGACGTTGGCGACCTCGCTGGGCTCACCTGCTCGGCCCATCGGCACTTCCGCGACTTTTTCATCCCAAATCCGTTGCGGCATCGCTTCGGTCATCGCCGATCGGATCAACCCCGGCGCGATTGCGTTCACCCGGACACCGAGGTGTGCAAGCTCCTTGGCGGCAGCCTTGGTCATGCCCACAATCCCGGCCTTGGCCGCCGAATAGTTCGTCTGGCCGACCAGACCGACCTTTCCCGACAACGACGACATGTTCACGATTGTGCCGCGCTTGTTCTCCCGCATGATCGCCGCGGCCGCGCGGAGCCCGTTCCAGGTCCCTTTCAGATGCACGGCAATGACCTGGTCGAACTGCTCTTCGGTCATCTTGCGCATCGTCGCGTCGCGGGTAATGCCGGCGTTGTTGACCATGATGTCCAGCCCGCCGAACCGATCGACGGCGGCCGCAACCAACGTGTCGACATCGGCCCCGG
Source organism: Mycobacterium sp. (assembly GCA_035552835.1). GTDB lineage: Bacteria > Actinomycetota > Actinomycetes > Mycobacteriales > Mycobacteriaceae > Mycobacterium. The sequence goes on from DASZKQ010000300.1 coordinate 2,037, forward strand.
A
>DASZKQ010000301.1:0-4092 GCA_035552835.1 Mycobacterium sp.
GCCACCATCAACTTTCATCGCGGCGCCGGCGTCGGGGCGTCGGTAGAAATCGACCACATCGTGCCGCTGGCGCTGGCTTGGGACATGGGGGCCTACGACTGGCCGGTCGCCGAGCGGGTGCGCTTCGCCAACGATCCGGCCAACCTGCTGGCGGTGTCCGGTAAGCCAAACGAGGACAAAGGCGACTCCCAGGCGGCGCTATGGATGCCACCCAACAACGCGTTTTGGTGCCAGTACGCCATGCAGTACATCGCGGTGTCGCGCGGTTACGCGCTTCCCGTCGAGCAGGCTTCAGCCGATGTACTGCGTCAGGCCACGGCTACCTGCCCAGTCGGATAGCCGGGCTAGGTACCGGTGTAGGTCAGCGGATCCTCGCGCACCCGGGTGCCGTCATTGAGACCGTTGAGCGCGTCCATGTGCTCGGCGGCCAACTCGAAATCGAAGACGTCGATGTTGTTGGCGATGCGCTCGGGCTTGGCCGACCGCGGAATCACCACATTGCCCAGCTGCAGGCTCCACCGGATCAGCACCTGCGCGGGGGTGCGGTTGTATTCGGCGGCGATCGACGTCACGGTTGGGTTATCCAGCAGCCCGCCGACCGCCAGCGGACTGTAAGCCTCGGTGACGATGTTGTGCGCGGCGTTGGCCGCGCGCAGCTCGGCCTGGTTGAGCAGCGGGTGCAGCTCGATCTGGTTGACCGCGGGGGTGACGAAGGTCAGGTCGATTACCGTCTCCAGGTGCTCCTCGGTGAAGTTACACACGCCGATTGAGCGCACGTAGCCGTCGCCGCGTGACTGAATCAGGCCGCCGAAGCTGTCCACGTACTTGCCCAATTGCGGTGCCGGCCAATGGATCAGGTAGAGATCGATGTAGTCGAGGCCGAGCCGCTGCAGGCTGGCCTTGCAGGCCGCCTGGGTAGAGGTGATGCCCTGGTCGGCGTTGGCCAGCTTGGTGGTGATGAACAACTCCGCGCGGGGGATCCTGGACGCTGCGATAGCTCGACCGACCGCGGCTTCGTTGCCGTATACCGCAGCGGTATCGATCAGCCGATATCCGATCTCCAGCGCCGCTGAGACCGCGCGCTCGGTCTCGTCGTCGGACAATTCGGCAACGCCGAGGCCAAGCGCCGGCATCGTGTTCTCGTCATTGAGCGCTACATTGGGGACCGAGGCGCCCGACTCGCCGGTCAACGTCATTCACCTGCCTGTGAAGTCGAAGGTTCGTGGATCAGGACCGAGCCGGTTGCCATCGTCGAGCGAAGAGATTGACGCCATGTCGTTGCTGCTGAGTTCGAAATCGAACACGTCAAAGTTGCTCGCAATCCGCTTAGGGTTCACCGACTTGGGGATCACGATATTACCCAGCTGAATATGCCACCGAATCAACACCTGGGCGGGTGTTCGGCCGGAGCTTTCGGCGATCCCGGTAATCGTCGGATGGGTCAGCAACGATCCTTGCCCGAGCGGTCCCCACGCCTCGGTCGCGATGCCCAGGCGGGTGTGCACCTGCCGTAACTCGGTTTGCGGCAGACGCGGATGCAGCTCGACCTGGTTGACGACCGGAACGATCCCGGTGGCATCGATGAGGACAGTTAGGTGCTCGGGTTCGAAATTGCTGACCCCGATGGACCGGATCCGGCCCTGGTCGCGCAAATGAGCGAAGGCCTTGAAGGTGTCGACAAATTTGCTGCGTCGGGGCATCGGCCAGTGCACGAGATACAAGTCCAGATAATCGATCCCCAGCCGATCCATGCTGGCCTCAAATGCCGTCAGCGTGCTGTCGTAGCCTTGGTCGGAGTTCCACAATTTGGTCACCAAGTAGAGTTCGTCTCTGGGCACGCCGGACTCGGCGACCGCGCGGCCAGTTTCGCGTTCGTTGCCGTACATTGCCGCGGTGTCGATATGGCGGTAACCGGCGCGCAGCGCGGTGCCCACCGCCTGCTCGGTGTCCGCGGGCGGAATCTTGAATACGCCGAACCCGACGCCGGGAATGCGATTACCGTCGTTCAGTGGGACCGAGGGACGCAAGGGACTAGCCATGACACGAAGTCTGCCAGGCGCGCCGGATCTGCAGCTCAGACCGCTACGGTCGTCCAGCGGCTGGAGCGGTCGGTTGCACAGCGTCGCCACCAACGTCGGTCTCAAGGTGATTCCCTGGGTACCGACCCCCGCCGCGCGGCTGCTGGCCGGGGGCCGCTCGGTCACGATCGACGGCAACACGCTAGATCCCACGTTGCAGCTGATGCTGTCCGCGCAGCGAGCTGTCGGCATCAACGGCTTGGTCGTCGACGAGGATTTAGTTGCCTCCCGGACCCAGGCACGAGAGATAGCGCTGTCCTTCGCGGGTCCGCAGGTTCATGTTGGGGTTAGCGACCTGTCGATACCTGGACCTGCCGGCGAAATCCCGGCTCGGCACTACCGTCCGGCGACCGCTGAGCCGGCGCCGTTGCTGGTCTTCTACCACGGCGGCGGCTGGACGATCGGCGACTTGGACACCCATGATGCGCTGTGCCGGTTGACCTCCCGCGACGCCGACGTACACGTGCTGTCGATCGATTACCGGCTAGCCCCGGAGCATCCGGCACCGGCGGCTGTCGACGACGCCTATGTGGCCTTTCGGTGGGGGCACGAGCATGCCCGCGACCTGGGGGCGATCCCCGGCAAGATCGCCGTTGGCGGGGACAGCGCAGGTGGCAACCTTGCGGCAGTCGTGTCGCAGCTGGCACGCGACGACCGAGTCACCCAGGGCCCTACGGGTCCGATACCGGTGCTGCAGTGGCTCATCTATCCGCGGACCGACTTCACCGCGCAGACCAGGTCGCTGAGCCTGTTCGCCGACGGCTTCGTGCTGACCAAGCACGACATGGACTGGTTCGAGGCGCAGTACCTGGGCTGCTCGGATCTTGAGCCGGCGGATCCGCGGGTGTCGCCATTGCTGGCCGAGAGTTTGTCGGGGCTTCCGCCCGCGCTGATCGCGACCGCGGGCTTCGACCCGCTGCGGGACGAGGGCGAGCAGTACGCGTCGGCGCTGCAAGCTGCCGGTACCGCCGTCGATTTACGCTCCATGGGATCGCTGACCCATGCCTTCGCCAACTTGTTCCAGCTCGGCGGCGGCAGTGCCGTCGCTACCACCGAGTTGATTTCGGCGTTGCGGGCCCACCTCAGCCGCGTCTGACCTGGCGATGGCGACGCCGGTACGCTTAGACGCAATCGCCGGCCGCGGCCGGACCAACCGACAACCACACGACGGAGGGTGAGCCAGCCCATGGGCGCCAAAGCCGCCAAACCGAAACGCCCAGCCAGCTACGACCTGAACGCCGCCGGGCGCCGACGCGACCTGCTGGTCAGGATCGGGCTTACTGCGATCGTGATGCTGTTCGCCGTCGCCCTGGTCGGCTACATCGTGATCTCGCATAACAAGAAGACTTCCGGTGCCGAGCGGGCAGTGCGGGTGACGTCGAGCAAGCTGATCACCCAAGACGGCAAACCCAAGGCGGACGTGGCGTTCTATGAGGACTTCCTCTGCCCGGCCTGCGGCAACTTCGAGCGCGCTTTCGGGCCGACGGTATCGAAGCTGATCGACAGCGGCGCCATCGCTGCCGACTACTACATGATGGGGTTCCTTAGCAGACCACAGAACGACGATTACTCTTCACGAGCCGGCAATGCGGCTTATTGCGTCGCGGACGAATCGATCGACGCCTTCCGCCGGTTCCACAACGAGCTGTACAGCGAGAGCATTCAACCCTCCGAGACCGGCACCACGTTCCCCGACAACGCCAAATTGATCGAGTTTGCCCGGGTGGCCGGCGTGGTGGGCAAGGTTCCGGACTGCATCAAGGCCGGCAAGTACACCCAAATGGTCGACGGCCTGCCCTCGGCCGCCGGCATCCATGCCACCCCGACGGTCCGTATCAACGGCCAGGACTACAAGTGGTCGACACCGGACGCACTGGTGGCCAAGATCAAAGAGATCGTCGGGGATGTCCCCGGCCTCGACACGGCGGCGACCCCACCGGCGTCGTGACCGTCGAGGTGTCAGCGCAAGCTGGCGAGCCGGCGCAGGATTCGGCTTCGTCGTCGCGGCATGCAC
>DASZKQ010000302.1:0-6692 GCA_035552835.1 Mycobacterium sp.
TGCTCCGCCACAATCCCTTCCCGGGCTCCCCCCCGCGGTACGTGCGCGCTCAGCTCTACCGATACCGCTTCACCTCCGCGGCGGAATTACGCCGTGATCACGCGTGGTGGCATCGCACGCTGGAAGGCGGCTATCTACGGCCCATTTCACTGGCGAAAGTGACATCCCCGCCCCCCTGAGCACCGGGGAGATACATCGGCTCGCCGAGCCGGACGGTGAGTCAGATCGGGCCATCGGACGCAACGACCTCGAGCAAAGTCATCATCTCCAAGCCGATTAGCCAGGTCCGCAATGTATTCGAGACCGTCAGGGCTGGGAGGCACACTATCTCCAGTGACTGTCGCGCAGAACTACATCGTGCCCGGGACAGGGGCACCTATTCGGGAAGCTTGTGTTCACGGGCTGCGGTTCGCGCGGACGCCTTCTTCGATCCTCTTGCCGATCTCGGGATCGATGTTGCGCCAGTACTCGAAGACCCGCGAGAGCACCGGCTCTTTCACGCCATCGCAGACATGCAGAACGACATTGTGCACCAGCCTTTCCCGCTGCGCGTCGTCCATCACCTCGCGCACCAAAGTGCCGGCCTGCGAGGTGGTCGGCTTCCTTCTGGGTCAAGCACTCAACGCCTTGATTGGTCAAGTGATACTTCACCCAAAAGATCTCTCCCGGAGGTGTTGATCCAGCTAAAGGCAGGCAGGCCATAGCCGTTCATGTGCCGAAACGTTTTCGGAATGCCCCGATCCCCCATCACCAGGGTCACCAGATGCGCCGACTTGACCGCGGTGAAACTTTGAACTCTGGTTCGAGCGAGGCGGGCATGATCTCGTGGGCCGCCACGACCACCGGCGCGGGTGCGGCAGCTTGACGTCGGTTAGCGGGCGATGCGGTCGGGTCGGTTATAGACGTTCATGGAGTCCTCGCGCAGAAACGCCACCAGCGTCAGCCCAGACTGGGTGGCCAGGTCGACCGCAAGCGAGGACGGCGCGGACACCGCGGCCAGTACGGGGATTCCGGCCATCACCGCCTTCTGCGTCAACTCGAACGACGCCCGCCCGCTGACCAGTAGCACGGTGCCGGCCAACGGTATTCGCTCCTGTTCGAGCGCCCAGCCGATCACCTTGTCGACCGCGTTGTGACGGCCAATGTCCTCGCGCACCACCAGCATGCTGGCGTCGGCGTCGAACAGTGCTGCCGCGTGCAGTCCGCCCGTGCTGGCGAACACCTTCTGTGCTGCCCGCAGCCGATCGGGCAGCGCAGTCATGGTCTGCGCGGCGACGTTGACCGGGTCGTCGCCCGGGTTGTACCGGCTGATCAATTGCACTGCCTCCAGTGAAGCTTTGCCGCATATGCCGCACGAGGACGTGGTGTAAAAGTTGCGGGCGACACCCACCTCGGGGATCGGCACGCCGGGTGCCAAGGTCACGTCGAGTAGGTTGTAGGTATTGAGGGTGTCGGCTTGGGCGCCGCGGCAATACCGCACGGTCAGCACATCGTCGCGGGAGGCGATCACACCCTCAGTAAGCAGAAACCCTTGCGCAAGTTCGAAATCCGAACCCGGCGTGCGCATTGTGACCGTTAACGCGCTGCCGTTGACCCTGATCTCCAGCGGCTCCTCGACGGCCAGCGTCTCGGGTCGTTGGGTCACGTCGGAGGCGGTGAGGTGACTGGCCCGCCGACGCGCCGTTACCCGCCCCATGCCCACTCCAGTTGTTCGGATCGACGAGTCACTGGGCCGCCGAGAGGGTGACCTCGATCGGGACGTGTTTCATTATCGGTTGTCCGCTCTCAGCGTTGAAGTCGCCGATCGGGCAGAGCACGTTGAGTTCGGGCATGTAGCCCGCCGCACTGCCGCGGGGAATGTTGTAGCCCACTGCCCGGTAGCCGTAGACGCTGCGGCGGCTGCCGTCCCGAGCGATACTGGTGATGTCGATGCGGTCGAATTCATTGATAGCCATTGCGGCCATGTCCGCGGTATTCATAAACAACAGTGTGCGTAAGTTTTTCACACCGCGGTAACGGTCGTCGTCGGAGTAAATGGTGGTGTTGAACTGGTCGTGTGACCGCATCGTGCCCAATATCAGCCGCCCCTCGGCGGGAACCACGTCGGGCAGCGCGGCGGCGGAGAACTCAGCTCGACCGGAGCTGGTGAGAAACACCAGTTCGCGGGCGGGTTGGCGGATACGGAAGCCCAACGGTTGTCGTACCCGACGATTGAAGTCCTCAAACCCGTACAGCCCCTTAGCCATCCGGTCCCGGATCCGGTCGTAATCAGCGACGAGGTCGCGCCACGGGGTGCGCGTAGCGAGCAGCGTGGCTTCGGCCATGCCGGCGATGATGGCCGGTTCGGAGCGCAGCTCAGGAGATGCCGGCTCCTTCATCCCGACCGACAGGTGCACCATGCTCATGGAGTCCTCGACCGTGATCGACTGCGGCACGCCGGCCTGCCGGTCGATCTCGGTGCGCGACACACAAGGCAGGATCAGCGCCTTGCGGCCGTGAACAAGGTGGCTGCGGTTGAGTTTGGTGGAGACCTGCACGGTGAGCTCGCAGCGGCGCATCGCCTCGAAGGTGTAGACGGTGTCGGGCGCGGCCAGCGCGAAGTTGCCGCCCATCCCTACGAACACTGTGACATCGCCGCGGTGCATCGCATTGATGGTGGCGACGACGTCCAGCCCGTGCGCGCGCGGGACGTCGAACTGGCAAGCGGCCGCGATGTAGTCGAGCACCTGGTCCGAGGGATGATGGTCGATGCCGCAGGTGCGGTTGCCCTGCACGTTGCTGTGCCCGCGAATTGGACAGGGCCCGGCGCCTTCCCGACCGATGTTGCCGCGCAACAACAGCAGGTTGACGATTTCGCGAACGGCGTCCGGCCCGTGGGCGTGCTGGCTCACGCCCAAGCACCACGCGATGACGGTGGCCCGGGCCTCGCGGTATATCCAGGCGAGGGTATGGATCTGCTCGACCGGCACCCCCGACTGGTGTTCGATCTCTGGCCAGCTCACCGCTTCGCATGCCGCCCGGTACTGGGCGAAGCCGTGGGTGTATCGGTCGATGAACAGTTCGTCGATCGCTTCCGGTTCGTTCTGGGCTGCATCCAGCAGCGCCTTGGCGACTCCCCGGATCAGCGCGAAATCCCCGCCGATCCGCGGCTGAATGTTCATCGTGCTGATGTCGGTGGCACGGAATAGCGCCATGTCAACCATCTCGTGGGGGACGATCGTGCGGGTCGCGGCCGCTTCGATCAGCGGGTTGATGTGCACAATTTGAGCTCCGCGGCGGTAGGCCTCGGCCAGTGCAGTGAGCATTCGCGGAGTGTTGGAAGCCGCGTTGACGCCCATGATGATGAGGCAGTCGGACACTTCCCAGTCGACCAGGTCGACGGTGCCCTTGCCGGTGCCCAGCGAGGCCAGCATGGCGACTCCGCTGGCCTCTTGGCACATGTTCGAGCAGTCCGGAAAATTGTTGGTCCCGAACTCCCGAACGAACCATTGATAGAGAAAGCTCGCCTCGTTGCCTAGCCGGCCAGACGTGTAGAAGGCGGCCCGGTCGGGTGAGTCCAGCCCGCGCAGCGTCTCCCCGACGAGCGCGAATGCCGCATCCCAGTCGATGGGCACGTAGTGATCCGAATCCGGGTCGTACACCATCGGTTCGGTCAGCCGGCCCGCGTCTTCCAATGCGAAATCGCTCCAGGTTGCCAATTCGCTGACCGAATGGGCGGCAAAGAACTCCCGACCGACACGTTTGGGGTCCATCTCCCACGTCGAGTGCTTGATGCCGTTCTCACAGATATCCAAACGCAGGCCCTTGCGGTCATCGGGCCAGGCGCAGCCCGGGCAGTCGAACCCGCCGTTCTCATGATTCATCCGAACGATGACCTGCGGACCTTCCAGAATCTCGCGACGCTTCAGCAGCACCTTGCCCACGCTGAACCCCGCGCCCCAGCCAGCCGCGGGGTGGTGGTAGTCCCGCTGTTTCGGCTGGCCCTCGCCCGGGCCGCAGCCGTGCGCCGCCGTTTCGGGGGTGCCCTGGCCTAAAAGGACCTCGGGCTGCGCGCCAATCGTCGACTCGCGCGGTTCCGACCCGTCAGGTGATGTCGTCGTCATCGCCACAACCTCCTTGAAATCTGATGCCCGGGCCGCTTGTGTTCATGGTGCGAATCTCGGCAATCCGATTGATGCCGGTATGCCCTCGGCGGAAATCCGTTGGCGGAACACCCAGTAGGTCCAGCCCTGGTACACCATGACCAAAGGAGTGAAGATCAGCGCGGCCCACGTCATGATCTTCAGCGTGTATGGGGTCGACGATCCGTTGTAGATGGTGACGCTCCAGTCCGGATTCAGCGTCGAGGGAACCAGGTTCGGGTAAAGGGCGCCGAACACCAGTACCACCACCGCGGCGACGACGACGGTCGTGCACACAAACGTCCAGCCCTCTCGGGGGTTGCCGGTCATGACTTTGAGTCCTACCCATTGGCGCCACACCAGTCCGACCGCCGCTAGTTGGGCGGCCCCGGCGACCGCCAGCACCAACCAGGTCCAGCCTTTTCCGTAGGCAAGCTGAGTCCACAGGCCGAAGGCTGCGACGAGGACTGTGACGGGCAACGACAATACGGTCGCGAAACGCAGCGCATCCTCGCGAACTCCCTGGGCGGTCTTGAGGACGACGAACACGGCGCCATGAAACAAAAACAGCGCACCCGTCGTCACGCCGCCAAGCACTGTGTAGGGATTGATGACATCGCTGAACGATAGGTGCACGCGACTGTGAGCATCCACCGGAAGTCCACGCACCAAGATGGCGAAGGCGACACCCCAGAGGATTCCCGGCAGCCAAGATCCGGCCGCGATACCGACGTCAGCCCAAGTTCGCCACTGCGTATCGTCGATCTTGCCGCGCCATTCGATGGCCACGGCGCGAAGAATCATCCCGAACAGGATCGCCAGCAGCGGCAGGTACAGCGCGGAGAACAGCGTGGCATACCACTTCGGGAAAGCGGCGAACATCGCTGCGCCGGCAGTGATCAACCACACCTCGTTGCCGTCCCACACCGGCCCGATGGTGTTGAGGACCGTGCGGCGATGCGCCTCCGGGTTGCCCTTGGCGGCGCGGCCCAGCGGCGCCATCAACATTCCCACCCCGAAGTCGAAGCCTTCCAGGATGAAGAAGCCGAGAAATAACGCGGCGAGAATCACGAACCACAGTTCCTGCAGCCCCACCGTGAATCAGCTCCTCTCCGTATGTGAATGACTCAGTAGGCAAACGACAGCGGCGCCACCTCGTCCTGACTGGGTGGCGCCGGGGGCGCCGGTTCGGCGTCATGCTCCCGTGGTCCTGCGGCCACGTAACGGCGCATCAACCCGAACCAGAGGACCGCGAGCACCGCGTAGACGAGGGTGAACGTCGCGAGCGAGATGATCACCGTCGCGGCGGGGTGATCGGACACCCCTTGCGCCACCGTGATTCGGATCAACTGGTCGCCGGTGGGATTGGGCGCCACGATCCACGGTTGACGGCCCATCTCGGTGAAGACCCAGCCCGCGCTGTGGGCCAGGAAAGGTGTGGGGATGGTCAGGAGCGCGAACCACGAGAACCAACGCTGTTTCGGGATCCGGCCGCGGCGTGTCATCCACAGGGCGGCAACGGAAAACAGGAGGGGTACCGCCAGCAGTCCGACCATGGCGCGGAATGACCAGTACGTCACGAACAGGTTCGGCCGGTAGTCTCCCGGACCATACTGCTTCTCGTACCGCTGTTGAATATCCTTAACGCCTTCAAGCGTGACACCGCTGAACTTGCCCTCCGCCAAGAAGGGAAGCACGTATTGCGCTTCGAGGACGCGCGTGACGCTGTCGCAATTGTTGTGTGTGCCTATAGTCAAGATCGAGAAATAGGGATCGGCTTCGGTGTGACACAAGGACTCTGCCGACGCCATCTTCATCGGCTGCTGCTGGAACATCAGCTTGCCCTGGGCATCTCCGGTGACGAATATGCCTGCGCCCGAAACCAGCACCACTAGACAGCCCAGGATGGCGGCCGGTCGATACATGGTGCGCGCATCCCCAGATTGGGGATTACGGACCATCCACCACGCGCAGACCGCGGCCACGAACACACCGGCGGTTAACAAGCTGCCGATGACCGTATGCGTAAACGCCGCTATCGCAGTGTTATTGGTGAGCAGCGCCCCGATGCTGTCCAGTTCGGCACGTTTGGTTTCCGGATTGTAGTGCGCTCCGACCGGATGTTGCATGAAGGAATTCGCCGAAATGATAAAGAACGCAGACAAATTCACCGCGATCGCCACCACCCACATGCATCCCAGATGCACCGGCCGCGGCAGCCGGGTCCAGCCGAAGATCCACAAGCCGATGAAGATCGACTCGAAGAAGAACGCGGCCAACCCCTCCATCGCCAACGGTGCTCCGAAGACATCGCCGACAAACTTCGAATACTCACTCCAGTTCATGCCGAACTGGAACTCCTGCACCAGTCCCGTCGCCACCCCGATCGCGAAGTTGATCAAGAACAACTTCCCGAAGAATTTGGTCAGGCGATACCAGGCGGTGTTGCCGGTGACCACCCAGATCGTCTGCATCAGCGCGATCAGCGGCGCCAGACCGATAGTCAGCGGAACGAATATGAAGTGATAGACAGTCGTGATCCCGAACTGCCACCTCGAGATGTCGACGACG
>DASZKQ010000303.1:0-4108 GCA_035552835.1 Mycobacterium sp.
GCTGTCGTTGGCCTTCGCGATCGCCTCTTCTTCGCTGTCGACGCGGTAAAGCGAGACCACGGGCCCGAAGGTCTCATCGGCGAACGCGGTCATGCCTTCACGCACACCGGAAAGGATGGTCGGTTCGTAGAAATGTGGGCCGATGTCAGGACGCGCCTTGCCACCCGCCAGCACCGTGGCGCCCTTGCCCACCGCGTCGTCGACGTGCTCGGTTACCGTCTTGAGTTGTTTCTCCGAGATCAATGAACCCATGTCGCCCGAATAGTTCAGGGCTGCGGAAAGTTTCAGCGCCTTGGCGGCCTCAGCGAAGCGCGTCGCGAACTCATCCCATAAGGTTCCTGGGACATAGATGCGTTCGACCGAAATGCACAACTGCCCGGCGTTGGAGAACGACGCCCGCAGCGCGCCGGACACCGTCTTGCCGACATCGGCGTCGTCGAGGACCAGCAACGCATTCTTGCCGCCGAGCTCCATCGAGCAGTCGATCAGCTGTTGACCTGCCTGAGCGGCGACGGTGCGGCCCACGGCTGTAGAACCGGTGAACATCAAATAGTCCGATTGCTCGATTATCGGTGTGCCCAGTTCGGAGCCGGAGCCGGTGACGACCTGCACCAAACCCGGTGTCATGCCGGCCTCTTCGAGCAGGCGCACCGCCCACAGCGCCGAAAACGGGGTCTGCTGATCCGGTTTGGTCAACACCGCATTGCCGGCAACGACCGCGGGAAGTGCGTCGCTGATGCCCAGCGTCAGCGGATAGTTCCACGGCGAGATGATGCCCACCAAGCCCTTGGGGTGATGAAGTTCGGTCACCTGGGTCAGGACCAACTGCACACCCTGCCGGCGTTTGGGGCGCAGGTAGTCGGCGGCGGTATTGGCGTAATAACGGGCCGTCAAGCAGACGTCGAGGACCTCCTCGAACGCATGCCGGCGCACCTTGCCGTTCTCGAGCTGGATCAGGTCGAGGACTTCGTCCTGCTGTTGCAGCACCAGATCATGGAAGCGCAACAGCATGTCTGCGCGTTCCCGGATCGGGCGGGCGGCCCACGCCGGTTGCACCGCGCGGGCACGCTCGGCGGCGGCGGCCACGTCATCCGGAGTGCAGCGGGGAACATCGCCCAAAGGTCGGCCGGTCATCGCGTTGGTCACCTCAACGCGCGAATCCGCGTCTGCGGCCTCCACCCGACTGGACAGCTCCTTGAGCAGAACCGTGTGTCCGGCGAGTGCGCTCATGATGTCGCCAAGATCCGGCTCAGCGCAAAACGACCGGTTTCCTCGTCGACCATCTCCATGGCGATGCGGCGTGCCCGGACTGCGGCGCGGTCTGCCTTGACGTTGATGTCGCGCCGGGGCACGGTCTCCTCGCCGAGCCGACGCTGAATCGTCTCCAGGACAACCGAATCCCGCATCGCCCACTCGTGGAACATGGTGCGGAGAAACTCGCCGACGCGGGCGTTGTCGGTCGCAAAATTGCGGGCCATCTGCAGAAAGACGTGGGTCGCTGTCGGGGATTCGGGCGTGAAACCCTGAATCCGCAAGAGCTCATGACCTTTTCCGTCCTTGGGAGCAATGACGTAATGCTGGACATGCAGCGCTGGCGAGACGAATGTGGCTTCCTCACGCCGGATGCCCGCGGTGTCGACGGGAAGGCCGGTGATCTCAGCCTCCCAGGGAGCGAGCCTGCTCGACGGCAGCTCCCGGAAGTAGGAGACCGACCGTTCAGAGACTTCGACCTCGTCGAGCTGTGGCAGCACTTCGATATCCGGCGGCACGACCTCCGGATGCGTCACGAAAACGTCGGTGAGGTCGAGGTAGTGCTCGTGCAGCAGCAGGTAGTTGGCCTCGATGTGCAGCACCTCGTGGGTGCTCGCCCATGCGGTCCCATCGGCGTACCACGGCACCCGCGGCGGCGGGCGCAGCGCGGCCACACCGGGATCGCCGAGCCAGATCCAGACGAACGGCGACTGCTCATGCACGGGGTAGGTGCGCACCCGGGCGCCGGGCGGCACGTTCTCCTGTGACGGCACGTCGGCCAGACATCCGTCGGGATCGTAGGCGAATCCGTGATAGCCGCACACCAGGCGATCCCCGTCGCGCCGACCCTCTGACAGCGGGTAGGCCCGGTGGATGCAGCGGTCCTCCATCGCGACCACGTCGCCCGAGCCGCGGCGGTACAAGACGACGGGTTTATTGAGCAGGCGACGCGCCAGCAGGCCTTGCCCGACCTCGTCGCTGGTCGCCGCCACGTACCAACAGTTGAATGGGTAGTTGGATCTCATAGGTCGAGCACCAGCCTTTCCGAGCGGGAGCGCGAAACGCAGATCATGATCGAGGCGTTCGCCGCCTTCTCGGCGTCGTTCAGCACGGAGTCACGGTGATCGCCTTCGCCCTCGATGATGTCGCATTCGCACGTCCCGCACACCCCCTCCATGCACGAGCCGAGCACGTCGACGCCGGCTTCTTCACAAACTTCGTAGATCGATTTTTCTTGTGGCACAGTCAAAGTCACGCCGGAACGCTGGCATTCCAGTTCGAAGGAGGCCAGGGCATCCGGTGATGGCGGTTCGAGCTCTTTGGCCGAGAACCGCTCGATGTGCAGGCTGCCGTCGGGCCAGGTCTTGCACGCATCCTCAACCGCGCTCAGCAGCCCTTCGGGTCCACAGCAGTACACCAGGGTGTTCTCCTGCGCCGACGACAGTGCTGCGTCGAGGTTTGTCCGGAAGTTCGCCCCGTCCTGCGCATCCCGGGGGCAGACGGTTACCCGGTCACCGTGGCGCTGCAGTTCGTCGACGAAGGCCATCGACGACCGGGTTCTGCCGCCGTAGAGCAGACGCCAATCGGCACCGGCCGCCTGAGCTGCCGCGATCATCGGCAGTATCGGCGTCACGCCGATTCCGCCGGCGATGAACAGGTAGCGCGGCGAACCCACCAGCGGGAAGTGGTTGCGGGGGCCGCGCACCCGAACCGTGCTGCCTTCGTGCAACTTGTCGTGCACGAACTGGGATCCGCCGCGACTGTCGGGATCGAGCAGTACGCCGACTTGCCATTCGGCGCGGTTGGCGGTGTCACCGCACAGCGAGTACTGCCGCACCAGCGACGATGTCATCAGCAGATCGATGTGCGCGCCGGGCGCCCACTCCGGCAGGTCCGCGCCGTTCGGGTCGGCAAGCGTCAGCGTGACGACACCGTCGGAGACCGCCTCGCGGCGCCGAACCTCGACGTCGACCTCGACCTCACGGTAGGCGGGCCTAGCTCGGGTCTGCTGTTCGGTCGTCACAATGTTCTCCGAACGGGGATCGAGTTGTATTGGTTGAGGAACAGCGCCCGCACCCGCGTCGGCTCGCCGTCGAGTTCGAGGTCGGGGAACCGTTCCAGCGTCTGCTGGATCCACAGCTTCAGCTCGAGGCGGGCGAGGTTGGCGCCCAGGCAGAAGTGCTTGCCACGACCGCCGAAGGCTTGGTGCTGGTCGGCGAGGCCCGGGCGGGTGATGTCGAACTTGTGCGGGTTGGGGAACACCGTCTCGTCACGGTTGGACGCGATGTACCACAGCAGCAGGCGGTCGTTTTCTTTGATCGTCTTGCCGTGCAGTTCGGTTTCCTTGGTAGCCGCGCGTGCCATGAAAGCGAATGCGGGGTAGCAGCGCAGCCCCTCCTCGACCACCGCATCGATCAGCTCGGGATGCTCGCGCACCTGCTGGAGCAGCTGTGGATTGCGCAGCAACTCCAGCATCGTCGCGCTGTAGGTCGCCCGGGTCGAGTCGTTGCCGGCCGACATCAGCAAGACGAAGAACGTGGCTATTTCCAGTTCGTTGAGCTTGTCGCCCTCAACCTCGGCATCGACCATGGCGGTCAGCAGGTTGCCACCAAGAGAATCGTCGCGCTGCGCGATCCTATTTTGGGTGTACTCGGTGATCTCGCTGACCACCGCCATGGTGTCTTTCCACTGGTCCCGAATTGCCGGGTCTTCGAAGGCGGTGAACACGTTGGTCCAATGCACCAGCTGGGCGTCATCTTCGGGCGGGGTGCCCAGCAGCGAGCCGATCACGCGCGACGGGATCGGGCGCGCGACATCGACGACCAGGTCGAATCGTTCACGGTCCGCGACACTGTCG
>DASZKQ010000304.1:0-4734 GCA_035552835.1 Mycobacterium sp.
TTCGGCAAGCCTGTGGTGCTGCCGGCCAGTGCCGGACTCTACGTCGATCAGGTCCAGGACGGTTGGGATATCAGCTTGCGCAACATCACCAAGGGGTATCCGTATCTGACCGGCACCCTACGGACGCACTAGCCGGGGAGCGCGTTCGACAAGTAGCAGAATTCCGTACGCACCAAGCGCGGTAGTCAGGAAAACCAGCAACAGCCAAAGCGGCTGCCGGGCGAGTTCCCAGACGAAGATCGCGGCCCAAAACGGGGTGCGTTGAGTGACCGCGAGTACGCCTGCTGCACCGGCCAAAGAGATTGCCTCAACACGAAAGTGGGTTCCTGCCACTGCGTTGATGGTCAGCACGAATAGCGTCCCAGCTGCCGCGCCGGTGGCCAACGCGGGAGTGAGCATCCCGCCGGTGCCGCCGGCGCGCAGAAATACCGCCGTCAGAACGGGTTTCAGAACGAGCACCGCCGCAGCCGTTGTCAGGGTCATGCCGCTGGCGAGGGTCGCGGTCAGGATCGATTTGCCGTTGCCGGGCAGTTCCGGCCACCAGTGCGAGCAAACACCGATCAGCAACCCCGCACCGGCGATCGCCGGGATCAACATCCAAGATCGCGTCACCGCGCCCCGATCGGCGGCCGCCATCAGCCGATTGAACGCGAGTCCCACCGCAAGGGTGAGCGGGCCTAACGCCACTGTGTAACCGATCAGCAGGTAGGACAAGTGCGGGTTGGGCCAGGTCAGGATCGGCTGGTTGTGGGTCACCAAAGAGGCGACCGCGACGGCCAGGCTCGAGGTGATCAACGCGGCACCCAGCGCGCGCGGATGCCAGCTCCGCAGCATGATGCGCGCAGTGAACAGCGCACCGCCGACCGGTACCGCATACACCGCACCGAGTCCCGCGCCGGCAGCGCACGCCAGCAGGATCTCACGGTCGGATGCCGACAGTCGTTTCAGCCATCGCATACCGAAATCGCCCAGGGCAGCGGCAAATTGGCGCGGCGCTCCTTCCCGGCCCAACGACGCACCGGAACCGACCAGCACCACCTGCAGTGCCGCGTCGATACCGAACGGCGCCAGGCCTATCCGCTCACGCCTGGCGATGGCCTCAGACAATGGCGGGACAACGGCTTTGGATCGCAGCAGCCACCAGCCCAGCCCTGCCAGCGCTCCGCCGACCATCGGCCCCAGTGCGCGACGAACCGGACTGCTACCGGTGACCCCCTGCAGCAGCGTTCCGAATGTGTAGTGATAGGTCAGGTGTTCAACGAAACGCAACACCAGCGTCGTCGCCAACCCGGCGACCCCGGCCAGCAGCCCGACAATCACAACCGCGCACAGGAACTCAACGTTGCGGCGGTTCACGGCGTGGATTGGCGGGTCCGCTGCTCGCTGGGTCCGGCGGCGACTTCGGCTGCATCCCGATCGGATGGCACGCCCTTGAGGCCTCGCCAGAACAGGTTGATCATCAGCTCGGCCGCCTCATCGACGTCGGTATCGCCAGTGCTGAGCCGCGTCGCGATCGCCTCACCGGCCCCCACCAGCGCCACCGCCATCATCTCGAAGTCGGCGTCCGGTCCGGGATTCCGGGTACCGGCCTGCAGCAGCCGGGCCACCATGGCGATGATCCGCTCGCGTCCCTCGCGCACGGTGTGGGCGAAGGCTTGCGAGCTGGTGGCCTGGGTGTACATCACGATCCATGACGCGCGGTTGGCGTCGATATAGCGCATGAACGCCACGATGGTGTTGCCCAACAGGTCCTTCGGGCTCTGCTCGAGATCGATGTCTTCGCCCACACCGTCGATGAATCGCGTCATCTCGCGGTCAAGGCAAGCGCCGAACAGTTCCTCTTTGGACCCGTAATACAGGTAAAGCATCGGCTTGGAAATCTCGGCCTTGGCCGCGATCGCGTCCATCGACGTCTCGTGATAGCCGTTGACCGAGAACATCTGAACAGCGGCGTCGAGCATCTGCTGTTCGCGCACGGCACGCGGTAACCGCTTGGTACCACCTGCCATGCTGTCCCCTTCTAGCCGACTTGCGGGTGCGCCTGTCTGACTTCAGAGTAAGCAATGCGTATGCGGGCCGCCGGGTTTACGGCCCGCAGTCTGGCTTCGGGCCCTTCACCTTCGCGACCCGCAGTACCGAGGCATCGACGGCAGACATCGTCAACTCCCCTGCGGCCAACGCCTTCTCCAAGCGATCCAGCGCAGCGGGCACCTCGTCGGTGGTAACCCACAGCGCGATGTCGGTGCCGGCCTGCAGGGTGCGCAACACCGCATCCGGCACGCTGTAGTGCTGGTTGATCGCAGCCATGCTGGACAGGTCGTCGCTGAAGACCGGGCCGTCGAACGCCGGGCCTTGATACCCGGTGCCGGTGCGCAACAACTGGACTGCAGCCCGGCTCAGGCTGGCCGGTTGGTCGCCGGTCAGGCCGGGCACCTGCAAGTGGCCGACCATCACGCCGACCGGGGCGGCCGACACCAGCGTCCGGTATGGCACCAGATCGTCGTTCTGCAACTGGGCCAGTGGCGGCGTGGTGACCCCACCGGTGTGCGAGTCGCCGGATCCGTGCCCGTGGCCGGGAAAATGCTTGAGCACCGGCAACAGACCGGCGTCGCGCAGACCTCGCGCGTATGCGCCGGCGTACGCGGTGACCACGGCCGGATCCGGGCTGAACGACCGGTCGCCGATCACCGTGTCGTCGGGAGCGTCGGTGACATCGACCACCGGGGCGAAGTCAATGGTGATGCCCAGGCCACGCATCCGGTGGCCGCGGTCCAGCGCGATGCCGTAGACCTCGTCGGCGGTGTACGTCTTGGCCAGCACCCGCGCCGACGGCGCCGGCCCGATCAGCGAGGACAGCCGCGCCACCCGGCCGCCCTCCTCGTCGACGCTGATCGCCACCGGCAGCGCCGTGCTTGCGGACAGATTCTTGACTGAGCCGTTGGTCAGCATCGACAGGTCGGTCCAGCTTCCGATGAAGATGCCCCCGACATGGTGGTCGGCCACTACGGCTTTGGCGTCGTCGCCGTTGCGCACTCCGACCATCAGCAGCTGAGCCAGCTTGTCGCGGGTGGACATCGCCGCCAGGATCGCCGCCGGGTCTCCGCAAGCGGGTCGGGCGGCGGGGATCCGCCGGCCCGCGGACGTGGCCGGTGCCGACTTGGGTCGTTCGGAGCTGTGGCCGCACCCGACCAGCAGCGCCAGGACCGCGGCAAGCACAGCAAGAACGCGCGGGAAAGCCATCCGCCCATGCTGTCATGCGCGAGGGTGCTGCATCGCGGCGGATCACGACCTTCGGGAGTCCATGGCGGTCGAAAACCGAGCCGACGGCGGTCGGAACCGCGCGCGTGCTCGGGTCCATGCCTGGGCTCCTCGCTCACGGCTTCAGGTCGGTGGCCGCGCGGAACGCGCCGTCCATGTAGAACGGCGTCGAGTCGTGTCGGTGCGCGATACGCCACGACCCTTCGATGCGGCGCAGGCCGAAGGTCGAGCGGTACCAGACCTCGATCGATTCGTGCTGACCGGCGCGCGTGGCCGCCATCTTCGTGAGGGTGTGGGCGAACGCGAGGTCGCCGTCTTGGCTCACCACCGGGTCGCGGAAGGTGATCTGCACCGGTCCGTCGAATCCGGCGAACCAGGCACGAATACCGTCTACCGTGCCGTACGGCGTGTCGGGCCCCTGCTTCAGTGGCGGCGCAAGCGAATACGCCACCACATCGTCGGAGTAGAGCGCGAACAGGCCCTCGGCGTCATGCGCGGCGTGCGCGGCCACGAACTCCTCGAGGACCGCGTGGACGCCGGTTCCAGCGTGGCTGATGTTCATTGTTTTGATCCCTTCCTTCGGGGGCTGCACTAAGCGGAACCTTCAGCGGGGTGTCGAAACCGGCGCGCCAGTTTCGACACAGGAGCGCAAGAATTCGTACAAAATCACGGTAGGTCGTCGTGAAGTACATGATCTTGATCCAGAGCAACCCGCAGTTCCTCCAGCGCTGGGAGGCGCTGCCCAAGGAGCAGCGTGAGCGGTTCGGCCGCGACCACCTGGCGCTCGCTGCCGAGCTCGCCGAGTCCGGCGAGCTGGTGGCGGTCGAAGCTCTCGCGGACCCCACCCTCGCTAAGCGGGTCACCGTCGCGGGCGAGCAGACAATGATCAGCGACGGGCCGTTCGCCGAAGCGAAGGAGCACCTGGCCGGCTTCCTGCTCATCGACTGCGACGGCGAGGACCGGGCCTTGGCAATCACGGCACGCGTGCCTGACGCCGTCTGGGGTCTCGTCGAGGTCCGGCCGGTGCTGGATTTGAGCGGATGGGACATGTGAGCGCCGCCGAGCTTGCCATCGCCGAGCTGCTGCGCGAGCTCACGCCACGAGTCCTTGGTGTGCTCGTGCGCCGTAACGGCGACTTCGACGACTGCGCGGACGCCGTCCAGGAGTCGCTGCTCGCGGCCGCCGTCAGCTGGCCGGTCGACGGTGTGCCGGCCAACCCGACCGGCTGGCTGATCACGACGGCGTCGCGGCGGCTGGTCGAAATCTGGCGGAAGGATGACGCGCGCCGGCGCCGCGAAGACGCGTACGCGCTCGAGCCTGCCTCGCCTCCAGGCACCGCATCGGCAGTCGACGACACGTTGGCGCTGGTGTTCTTGTGCTGTCACCCCGAGCTGACCGTGCCGTCACAGGTCGCGCTGACGCTGCGCGCGCTCGGCGGCCTCAGCACGGCAGAGATTGCGCGCGCTCTACTCGTGC
>DASZKQ010000305.1:0-12435 GCA_035552835.1 Mycobacterium sp.
GACAGCCCGGGGTCCTCAGGACCGATGATGGCGGGGGGATAAAGCGTGCAGATTTGCGCCCCCTTGTGCCCAAGCGCCCTGATGAATTCCTCACTGGCGGCCTTCGATTGTGCATAGGGGCTACGCACAGCACTAAGAGAAGAGTGTTCGTCGATGGGGGAGCCGGGCGCAAAAAGGGCGAGCACACTTGAGATGTAGACGATCGTGCTGATACCACGCTCTGCTGCTCCGCCGAGCACGACCTCGACCAAACGAACGTTAGTGTCGAGGATTTCTCTCGCGCGACGTGCTTCGGTCGCGACTAGAGCGGCGCAATGGACCACGGCGTCGACACCCTCGAGTGCTGCACCCACCGCAGTCGGGTCGGTCGCATCGCCCGTCACCGTCACCGGCAGAGCAGAACCTGCCGGGCCCGCCATTCCCCTACCTTGAGGACGGCCCTCGACGAGGCTTCGACGCCGAACCGGCGATACAGCATGTTGTGCGGGGTCGCCAATCTCGGCAAGGGGCGTGTCGTCCCGGCGGCGTTGATATCGCCCAGCCGCGCTGGCTTCCCAGCTAAGTGCGGTAAATGATCTCATTGACGACGCTGCTTCTTCGATCTCAAGCTGCCTAAATCAAACCGTTACACAGACCCGGCCGGTGCGGACTACAGACGGCGTCACTCTTGCAAGTACTCGACCCAGCGAATCCGCGCCTACCCTGTTTCTCGTTGGCTTGGACCTTGCTTGCGCGGGTGAGGAATGGTCACGCCCGCCGGGCCGCGCCGTTGCGCTGGATTTGTTTCATGACAGTCGCGCCTTTTTCATCTTTTGCCCGAGTTCAACTGCCTCTGCGAGCCGGGCGGGGCCCTGGGTTGCTCCGATCAGCTTGGAGATCTTCTCGGTATCGATGGTTTGACCGCCCGCACCCCAACTGCCTTCGGGGATTTCTACGAATATCACATGCAGTCGCATGAGATAGGCCGGCGATATCCGGATGTCTTCGCGTTGCAGCACCGAGCCGTCGTCACCGAGTGTGTCAACGAATGCTGCTGAGATGTCTCGTTGCATTTCATCGCGGCGCGCCTGGCTGAAGAAAGATGCGGCAACGAAGGCTTCAACAGTCCAAAACATCTTGTCGGGATGCTCGGAAAGCGGCACGCCGCCCAGGAAGCAGTTTTCGACGTCGAGCTCGTTAAAGAAGAATCCGGTTGCTGCCGTGCCGATTTCGGTGACCGGATCGATCTCCTGACGGATCAGGGCGTGGACCAACCGAGGAGCCAGCGCGGTCTTCTGCTCGGCGGTCAGTGCTCCTTTGGGGCAGTTGACGCGGATGAACGGCATATACTTTCCTTTCACTAGTGCGTCTTTGTGCGGCCCTCACTGATTGACGACGGTGACGTAGGCCGGCACGGCGTCGGTGAGAGGTGGACGTCGTTGGGCTGATCCTGTTTGGTGAGGCGATCCTCGCGGGGTTCGCCACTGGGTGGGGGAATTAGTGAGCAGGTTGCGCAGCTGTTGTCGCCCGCGATTGAGCCGTGAACTTACGGTTCCTTGTTGGGTGTCCATGATTGCGGCGATCTCCTTGTATGAGAAGCCCGCGACGTCAGCGAAATACAGCACCATCCGAAACTGCTCGGGCAGGGCCTGCATTGCCGCCTTAAGTTGGGGGTTGGGCAGCATTTCGAGCGCCTGCTCTTCGGCTGACAGCAGGCCCGCGGGCCAGTGTGCGGCGATGGCCAGCAACTGTCCGTCGCTGATGTGATCGGTTGTGTGCTGCAGAGGCTGACGATTCTTGGTTCGGTAGCTGCTGATGTAGGTGTTGGTCATGATTCGGAACAGCCACGCCTTGAGGTTCGTCCCGGGCTGAAACGAGTGCCTGCCGGCATAGGCTTTGAGCATGGTTTCTTGCAGCAGATCCTCTGCATCCACGTGAACGGCCGTCATCCGACGAGCCTGCCGGTAGAGAGGTTCTAGCAGCGGGATCACGTCGCGTTCGAAGCCAGCGGCGCTAGCGAGATCTCCCGCCACGCTGAGACATTCAGCCTGTGCACGCGTCACGATTCGTTCTCATCGTTATAAGGATTGTCGGTGCCGGCGGACGCCGATCGCAGAACACTTGAGTCTGAGAGGACCTGGCCTGGGTAGATGTTGGGGAACGACGGGGTTTCGCGCGAATCGCCGATCGCGTTCACCGAGGTGATGCGGTGCAACGAAATACAGTGCCGGGCAGCGCTGAAGGTGATATGTGGGCGGATCGGGACAACGTCAGCATCGGCATCCCGCAGCTGGCCGGCGATGGCGCCGATCCCTCCGGCGACGCGTGGCGGGCGAGATGAGGCGGTGTGGCCCGTGGGCGCGGCGGCGAGGCAACTCGGCATCAGAACGCGCTGGGCGGCGGAAACGGAGGTCATCCGCGGCGTCCAGGGTGGGAGTTTCGCGGTCATCTCGTTGCCTGCTCGTCGTCGCCCAGTGAGGCAAACAGTGGGTACGGTTGCACGCTGATGAGCTCAAGTCCGAGGTCGCGGACCCGGTCGAGCAGTCCGTAAAGCTGTGATTGGTCACGAATTTGACCAGTGAACGCGGTTTGCGTCGCGCCGGCTTCCAGGCGCATCCCGTCTAATGCCAGTCCGAGCCGCTCGCTCACGCGGCCCCGAACGCAGATTTGGTAAATCGTCGGCTCCACGACCCTCCGCTCGTCAATTGCTGACCCAGCATTCATCGATGCGGGGTGAGTGGTCATCACCCGGCGAGTCAATTCACCCGGGTGAGTGCATCGACAATCGAGCGGATCGGCGGCGGCTGCGGTGGTCGGCATCGGATGCCTCGGCCGGAGGGCTCGTGGTTCGAACTTCAGCAGCGTGTGCCTATGTACGGCGGCGCGGGCCACCCCGCCGGCGCAGCCGGCTTTGCATCAGTGCCACTTGTCGTGATCCGGCGGGTGAGGTGTGACAGTGATGGTGACGGTGCAGCGGCCCCGGGTGGCCGCATTACCGACGATGCCGCGTGCGGCCAGAGGTCGATATATCTCCGTCGAATACTTGGGTTGAAGCGCGGGGCATATCGATTCTGAATTCGGCAGCGACGGCTTCCTGCTCGAGGCAACGGTGACTGAAGACGCGCAAGACGTCGATACCGGTTGCAGGCGAGCTTCTGATTCAATAGAGTCACCGCGATCGCCGCGCAGAAACAGCCCGCCCGGCCCTGCAGGAAACAGTTGGGATGCCGAGACGCCGCCGCCCAACCAGGGCATGTCAACGCCGAGTCTTCCCGTTTGGTCGCGCGGTGACGCGCGGAGTTCAGATGTGATCGGTTCAGCTGGGCGCAGCGACAAAGGTGCCGGAGAAGCCGTTGCGCGAGCGGTTCTGCTCGCGACCAAGCTGCACGTCCCGGCCGTCGGGGGTCAGCTCGTTCGCCGAGAGGCTTTGCTCGACGCACTTTCGACAGGTGGGCGCCGCAAGCTAACACTGCTGAGTGCGCCCGCGGGTTGGGGCAAAACGACCCTGCTTGCACAGTGGGTCATTGGTGCGGGCGAGGATCGGCCGTTCGGCTGGCTATCGCTTGATTCCTCCGACAACGACCCTGTGTGGTTTTGGATGTACGCGATCGCCGCGCTCCAGACGATCAGTCCCGGGATGGGGGGTCACGCCTATGAACTCCTAGGGATGGGCGCAGATCCTCTGCGGGTCGTTTTGCCAAATCTGCTCAATGAACTGTGCACCATCGAGCGCCAAATGCTGCTCATCCTTGACGACTACCACCTCGTAGCAAACCGAGCAGTCCATGAGCAGGTGGCGTTCGTCATCAACCGAATGCCGGCGAATCTTCACCTGATGGTGGCCACCCGCTCGGATCCTTCGCTGCCGTTGGCCCGGCTGCGGGCCGGCGGCGACCTCTTGGAGGTCCGAACTGAAGATCTGCGTTTCCGAGCGATGGAGACCGATCATCTGCTCAATGATGTCCTCGGGCTGAACTTGGCCGACGAGCAGACCCGACTGCTAAGCGAACGCACCGAGGGCTGGGCTGCTGGCCTGTATTTGGCCGCGCTCTCGATTATGGGACGTACTGACGCCGCCGCGTTCATCATGACCTTCGCCGGAAACAACCGTCATATCGTCGACTACTTGATGGCTGAGGTGCTCGATGGTCAGCCTCCGCAACGGCGCAGCTTCCTGCTGCACACCTCAGTGCTGCCCAGACTCAGCGGAGCCCTATGCGACGCGGTGCTGCAAGCCACCGGCTCCGCCTCAGTGCTTGCGGAGATCGAGCGCGAGAACCTGTTTGTGGTGCCACTGGATCTGACGCGTCGCTGGTATCGCTATCACCAACTGTTCGCAGAGTTGCTGCGCACCGAGCTGAATCGCAGCGAGCCTGACCTCGTCGCGGATCTACACCGACGCGCCGCGGCCTGGTTTGAGGCCGAAGGCCTCATCGATGAGGCGGTGCGGCACTTAGTCGGCGCCGGCGACATCGCAGCAAGTGCGGATCTCATCGCCGCGGACTGGGTCAACGAAATCAACGGGGGCGGACTGTCGACCGTCACCCGCTGGCTCGATCTACTTCCCGACGAGACCGTCGCCCAAGATCCGCGGCTGAGCTTGGCCCGAGCCCGGATCGCCCTCAGCATTGGTCAACTCGATGACGCCGCGGAATGGATCGAGGCCGTCGAGACCGGAGCCACCGCGGCCGACTTAGCAGACGTCGGAGACTTCGCCGCTCAAGTCATCGTCTTGCGCGCGGTTCACGCGCTCAAGAGCGGTGACGTTGCCGCCGCACTGGAGACGGCTCGCCAGGCGGTCACCCTTGATCCCGGCGAGGCGTCGCTGGGCCGATCGGGCGCCTACAGCATCTATGGGGCCGCTCTGTATTTATCGGGCAATAGCCCCGAAGCCCAAGCCGCTTTCGAGCGGGCCGTGCAGCTGGCCGACAAGGTGGGCGATCGTCGCGCCCGCATCCACGCGTTGGGCTACCTGGCGCTAATCTCGGCCGAACATGGTCAGCTCGCCGACGCCGAACACCAGATCCGTAAGGCTTCCGGCAGCGCCGTTGATCTAGCGGAGGTCGATCACTTCGTGGACGCGATGGTGTCGCTCGCAGTCGCCAGAATCCTCGACGCCCGTGGTGATTCAGCTGCTGCATTGGATGCCGCCGACATGGCCGTTATGTTGGCCCGCCAAAGTGGAGCCATCCTTGTGGTGGCCAAAGCGCTGTTGGCCCGAGCGGAGATCCTCGATCACCGCGGTGATCATCAGACCGCGAAAGCAAGCCTCAGCGAGGTTGGCGTGCTGGTGCGGAATTGCGCGGATGCCGGGATCACCGCGACGCTGCTCGCCTCGGCTGAGCGAAGCGCGGGCGTCGCAGCGACGTCGGGCACGGGTGACTACGTGATCGGTGAGGAGCTCACCCCCAAGGAACGCGAGGTCCTCCAGCTGCTCGCCACCCGGTTGTCGCGACGTGAGATCGGCGAGCGGCTATACGTGTCCCTAAATACCGTCAAGTCGCATCAGCGATCGTTGTACCGCAAGCTCGGCGTTGAGCACCGCAGCGCGGCGGTCACCCGGGCGCGTGAAATCGGCCTGTTGTAATACGTCGCTGGGACCTCAGCGGAGGGAGCGATCATAAATAGTCGTAGGTGACTTCGCTGTATTCACCCGAGTGATTCGATGGCCGGGGTGATGACAGCTCACCCCGCCGGGCTGCAGCCTCAAGCCGAACGGGGAAGGGAGTCGCCACGATGGATCTCACGGATGCGCCGACAAGCACTGCCGAGGAAAAGTCGACGCCGCTCAACTACGTTGAGCTTTCCGAGATACAGATCCCCGCCGGCGGGGCGCCCATTCTTGACCGCAAGATGCGGTTGCGGCGGCTAGACATTTTTCCCGGTGGAGTCGATCCAAGACCAGTGAGTGGGCCTTCAGCTCGGAGGAGCAGCTCGTGGGTGCGGTGGTATCGCTGATCGCCGGCGCGATCATGCTCGACAGGCTCGGCAACAGTGAAGCGGCTTTGGATGCGGCGGACAAGGCCGTCTCGTCCGCGCGTGAGGCCACTGGAATCCACGAAATGGCTAAGACGCTGGTAATCAGAGCGCAGATTCTCGAGCACCGCGGAGATCATCTGGCGGCCAAGGCAAGCCGGCGCGAAGCGACGGCGCTGCTTGAGGGTGAACAGCTCCGCGGCATTGCCCAGAACCTGCTCAGCGGTGGCGAAACAATTACCGAACGGGACGACGGCCATGCGGAGGTAGCCGAGCAGCTCTCGACCAAAGAGCTCGAAGTTCTTCGACTGCTGGGGACCCATTTGTCGAGGCTCGAGATCGGCAGTCGACTTTTCATCTCGCTTAACACCGTTAAAACACATCAACGTGCCGTGTACCGCAAACTCGGGGTCGACAACAGGACTGCAGCGGTCCAGCGCGCCCGCCAACTCGGCCTGCTCTAACCAGCGTGCTCATCGAGCGGTGCGCTCACGCGCCGTGGCTTCACGGTGCCCGTGACACATAGGCGAGCGCTTCACGAATCAACGCCGGACAACTCCTGCCTACAACCACCGCCGATCCACCGGGTCTTGACGATTGCTTGCGTTTCGTCAAGTGATTTGGCCTCACCGTCTGACCACACTCAATTGCTCATACCCATCTATCACCCGGGTGAATGACGGAGGTGGGCGACGACAGTTCACCCCCCTGCGCGCCATGCTCCTAAGGTCTACACCCGCGCAGCGGTTGCGTTGTTTAAGTAGCACGGCAGGGACTCACACGCCGTAGATACCTCGCTTGGAGATGCCCTAGTACAGAAGAGACAACCATCGCCCTGAACAAGGAGGACATAGTGAGCGCCGCCAGGAGAATGCTGGAGACCTACCCACGAGATCTAGGCCAGATCGATAGAGCCAAGCTGGTCGCATGCATCGACGCCTGCTTCGACTGCGACCAAGCCTGCACAGCCTGTGCAGACGCCTGCCTTAGTGAAGACGCCGTCAATCACTTAACAAAATGCATCCGTACTTGCCTTGACTGCTCGGATGTCTGCGCGACTACCGGCCGCGTGTTGTCCCGGCACACGGGCTACGACGCCAATTTGACTAGGACGGTACTACAGACATGCGCCACCGCCTGTCAGACAAGCGCAGACGAGTGCGACAAACACGCGGCGAAACACGAGCATTGCCGCGTGTGCGCCGACGTATGCCGGCGCTGCGAACGAGCCTGCCGCGACCTTGTTGAGGCGCTCGGCTGAAACAACCACCGAGCGGCGTGTACCGGATCGCTGCGCGAGTGTGACGTTACGGAATGGAGATTGCGCTGATGGGGATTTCGGAATTCGACGACGTGGGGGCCCACCTGCTCGAACCAGAAGAAAGCATGGACTCCGAACAGACTGGCATCGACCTGGACGAAGGCTACTCACCCCCAGAAAGTCCACGTGAACTGCGGGCGTGGGGGCTCACCACGAGCGAAGCCCGGACCCATGAAAGTCTGGCGCGTCGGCTGGCCCGTGAGGTGCCCGACATCACCGACCAGTGGGACGGTGACGGGGTCGGTGATAGCGCCGACAGCGATGGCGAACCTATCGACGATCAGGTCGGCGACCTACGCGCAGGTCGGCTCGTCGCGTTCGGCGTCGACCCGGCCGATTCAAGCAGCGATTACCGCGCTCACGACGTCGGCATTGACGGCGGCGCTGCGTCGGCCGAGGAAGCCGCGATGCACATCATCGCCGCCGATGAGGCCGAGGGATGGGGACTGTTGTGACTGTGTCCTCCGGCCAGGTGTTGTGGTTAGGGCTGTGGCGACCCGCATTGTGATCCTCGGGGGAGGGCCGGGCGGATACGAGGCGGCATTTGTCGCCGCCGCCCGCGGTCCCGAGGTGGCGTCGGTCACTGTCGTCGATTCCGACGGTATCGGCGGTGCGGCGGTGCTGTGTGATTGCGTGCCGTCGAAGACGTTCATCGCCTCCACCGGGCTGCGCACCGAGCTGCGCCGAGCATCCCATTTAGGGTTCGACATCGGTATGGACGACGCCAGGATCGACCTCCCGGAAATCCACCAGCGCGTCACGACGCTGGCCGCCGAGCAGTCCAGCGACATCACCGCCGAACTGCTCAACAGGGGGGTCGAGGTGATCGCCGGTCGGGGCGAACTGATCGACGCGACGCTCGGTCTGACACGCCACTGCGTCAAGGTGAGCGGCGCCGATGGCACCACCACCATGCGCGACGCCGACGTGGTGCTGATCGCGACCGGCGCAAGCCCGCGGATCTTGCCGTCGGGGCAGCCGGACGCGGAGCGGATTCTGACGTGGCGTCAGCTCTACGACCTGAACTCGCTGCCCGACCGTCTGATCGTGGTGGGATCCGGGGTGACCGGCGCCGAGTTCGTCAATGCCTACACCGAATTGGGTGTTGCGGTCACCGTGGTGGCCAGCCGTGACCGGGTGTTGCCCTACGAGGATGGCGACGCCGCGATGGTGCTCGAGGAGTCGTTCGCCGAACGCGGCGTCCGCCTGGTCAAAAACGCCCGCGCGCAATCGGTTACCCGCACCGGCTGTGGGGTGCTGGTGACGATGACCGATGGCCGCACCGTGGAGGGCAGCCATGCTCTGATGACGATCGGGTCGGTGCCCAATACCGCTGGCCTGGGCCTGCAACGGGTCGGTATGGAGCTGGGCCGTGGCAACTATCTGACCGTGGACCGGGTGTCGCGTACGTCGGTGCCGGGCATCTACGCGGCCGGCGATTGCACGGGTCTGTTGCCGTTGGCGTCCGTCGCGGCGATGCAGGGCCGGATCGCGATGTATCACGCGCTGGGCGAGGCTGTCAGCCCGCTCCGGTTGCGCACCGTCGCCGCGGCGGTGTTCACCCGGCCCGAGATCGCCGCGATCGGCGTGCCGCAGAGATTGATCGACGACGGGTCGGTGGCAGCCCGTACCGTCATGCTGCCGTTGCACACCAACGCACGGGCCAAGATGTCGGAGCTACGGCAGGGCTTCGTCAAGCTGTTCTGCCGACCGGCCAGCGGCGTGGTGATCGGTGGTGTGGTGGTCGCACCGATCGCCTCAGAGTTGATCCTGCCGATCGCGGTGGCCGTGCAAAACCGCATCACCGTTAACGAGTTAGGCCAGACGCTGGCCGTCTACCCATCACTGTCGGGGTCGATCACCGAGGCCGCCCGCCGGTTGATGCCACACGATGATCTGGACTAACGCAGGGACTAAGGACTCGTAGCCGTGGGGCCGGTCGCGATGCTTGGACACTACGCCATGGAAAGGTGCTGCGAGGCCCCGATGTGTCAGTCCGGTTGTGGGCCAAGGTGACTCCTATCCCGGCGAAGCGTATCGGTGCGGCCCGGTTTGTCTTCGTCGATTCTGCCAGCGTCGAACGACCGTTGATGTCGCATCGCGTGGCTCAAGCGTCGCTCATCGTCATCACGATGTCTGTCGTCGTGTGGTGGCTAGAGCCGTGGAAGTTGGTCATCAAGACCACAATCGATGAGAAGCTGCCGGCTGGAGCACAGACCGCCTGCTTAGGCATGTTCACCAGTCACATCCACCGAACCACCGGTGTTGCGCGGATGGTGACCTTGCCCGGCGGGTTGCGGATCCTGCGGCTGGAAAATCTACACACGACGCAGGGACCGCAGCTACGTGTATGGCTCAGAGATGCAGCAGTAGTCAACGGCGACAGCCGATGTCGAAGGATTCCTCACACCAAGCACATAGACCTCGGCCCCCTGCGCGCCAACCGGGGTAACACGAACTACGCGATTCCCGACGACGCCGACACCGCCGGATTACGCAGCGTAATTCTGTGGTGCAAGCGCTTCGGTGTGTCGTTTGGCGCCGCGCAATTGCACACGCCGATCCCGATAAATCGCACAAACCGGGAATAGCCAGGCCCGCCCTCAAGGTGCCGATCGCGCACGGTGCAACACATGGCGGGCCCACCCAGTGGGGAGCCGAAACCGAGAGTTGCGGCCCAAGAGTGGGTGTGTTGTTTGGATAGCTGTTGCGACGCGTCCCCGACCGCAGGCATCGCCAACCATTATTCACCCGGGTGAATAGCAGCGGGGGGTGACGACAGCTCACCCCGGTCCGGGCCACTATCACTACCGGCAGACCTCAGCGGTGTTGGGCAATCGCCTAGCCGCTGCACAACACCGAACCTTCAGGCGGGCTTGGCCGGCGTGCACAACCGGGGATGGAATCACCGATGAGCGCGAAAACCGTTGGGAAGACAACACCGCGACCCACGCGGTCCGCACAGTCGACCGCGGCGTCATGGCCGGCCGCAACTAGCCCGGCGGCATATCGCCGCGCCACAAGCCGGCACCCGGTAAAGGAGGAGATGTGACACACGATGACAACAAGGATGAGGCCGCAGTCCGCGCCTTGACCCGTGAGCAGTACTACGTCACCCAGCAAAGCGGCACCGAGCGACCTTTCACCGGGCAGTACTGGGACAACCACGAACCGGGCATCTACGTCGACGTCGTTTCTGGTGAGCCGCTGTTCGCCTCGGTCGACAAATTCGACAGCGGAACCGGCTGGCCGAGTTTCACCAAACCGATCGATGCCGACAACATCGTCGAAAAGCGCGACCACAGCGACACTTTGGCCGGCACGGAAGTGCGTTCGCGGCACGCCGACAGCCACCTCGGTCATGTCTTCGACGACGGACCGCGCCCGAAAGGCGGGTTGCGGTATTGCATCAACTCCGCGGCACTGCGTTTCATCCCCCGCGACAACCTCGAGGCCGAAGGGTATGGGCATTACCTGAGGCTCTTCGAGGTCGTAAAGAGCTCATCGCGGCAAGGCGACCCCCAAACACTGACCGAGCGACAGTGATGATCAGCAACAACGCGGTCCCCCTGGGCGGGTTCAATACCCGGCGGCGTGCCCATGCGCATCGGCTACACCAGGCACGACCTCTGGCGGCTTCGGAAAGCGCCCCGCCGCAGCGTATCTGGCGGCGCGTCGCGCGCCCCGACGAAGGCGAGCCGCGATGAGTGAGCGCCGCATCACACGCCGCTTTTGCGTGACGCCGCATGATCGGCAGGTGCTGGCCGGCGCTTACTGGCCGGTCATCGTGTACGCCGCCGTGCTTGGCAGCGCCCGAATCGCGCGGTGGCACCGACACCGGCAGCAGGCCGCCGTCGAATGACGCAAAACCCCACCCTGGCCGCGCTGGCCGCTGCGGGCGTGTCGGTCTGGCTGGACGACTTGTCCCGCGACCGCCTGACATCCGGCAACCTGCAGCAGCTGATCGACACCAGAAGCGTCGTCGGCGTCACCACCAATCCCTCGATCTTCCAGCGTGCCATCTCCGATGGCCATGCCTACGACCAGCAAATCATCGCATTGTCCGAACGCGGCGCCGACGCCGAGTCGGCGATCCGCACCGTGATTACCGACGACGTGCGGCACGCCTGCGATGTGCTGCGCCCGCAGTGGGAATTCTCGCGCGGCCTCGACGGGCGGGTGTCGATCGAGGTCGACCCGCGGCTAGCCCACGACGCCGACAAGACGGTCAGCCAAGCCGTCGAGCTGTGGAAGATCATCGACCGGCCCAATGTGTTCATCAAAATCCCCGCCACGCCGACCGGTATGTCGGCCATCACCGCGGCAGTGGCACAAGGCATCTCGGTCAACGTGACACTCATCTTCTCGGTTGAGTGCCATCGTTCGGTGATGAACGCCTACCTGGCCGGGCTAGAAGCCGCGCGGCGTGCCGGCAAAGACCTCACCCAAATCTATTCTGTGGCCTCCTTGTTCGTCTCCCGCGTTGACACCGAGGTTGACAAGCGACTGGAGACGATCGGCACCGACGCCGCTCTGGCGCTGCGCGGTCGTGCGGCAATCGCCAACGCCCGACTCGCCTACGCCGCCTACCAGAACGTGTTCCTGGGCGGGCAACGCTACGCCGCGCTCAGCGAACACGGCGCCCATGTCCAGCGCCCGCTGTGGGCCTCCACCGGGGTGAAAAACCCCGCCTATTCCGACACCATGTACATCACCGCGCTGGTCGCACCGCACACCGTCGCCACAATCCCCGACAACACCTTGGAGGCACTGGCTAATCACGGTGTGATCACCCGCGACGCCGTCACCGGCACCGCCGCCCACTCCCAAACAGTGCTTGAGGACATCAGCGCGGTCGGCGTCGACCTCAACGACGTCTTCAGCCGGCTCGAAAACGGCGGTGTCGCCAAGTTCGAAGCCTCCTGGCGACGACTGCTCGACTCCTATCCACTGCGCACACGGCAACCCTAGGGAGCGGAATGGTTGAGCATCGCCACCTCGAATGGGACGCCGACGCGGGGCGCCTCAGGACGTCCAGGCTGGTGTTGCGGCCGTGGCAGCTTGATGACGACCTCGGCGCATACGCGATATACGGCTCACCGGAGGTGGCGCGCTGGTTGTGTCCGGTCCTGCCTCCCATCGCCGATGGCAGCCAAATG
>DASZKQ010000306.1:0-2667 GCA_035552835.1 Mycobacterium sp.
TCACCAAGCCGTCCGACCTGTCCGGCAAGCGGGTCTGCGTTGCGAGGGGCACCACGTCCCTGCACCGGATCCGGGAGATCGCGCCGCCGCCGATCGTGGTCGAGGTGGTGAACTGGGCCGACTGTCTGGTGACGCTGCAGCAGCGGCAAGTCGACGCTGTCAGCACCGATGACTCTATCCTGGCCGGGCTGGTGTCCCAGGACCCGTACCTGCACATCGTCGGACCCAACATGGGCACTCAGCCCTACGGCATCGGGATCAAGCTGGACAACACCGGGCTAGTCCGGTTCGTCAACGGCACCCTGGAACGCCTCCGTCGCGACGGCACCTGGAACGCCTTGTACCGCAAGTGGTTAACGGTGCTTGGCCCGGCGCCACCGGCGCCGAGCGCGAGGTATGTGGACTGATGGCCGAGCAGCCGGTGGATCCGGAACGCCAAAATGGCGACGACGGCTTGCAGGACAGCGACGTCGCCCCGGGCACCCAGCCCGCCGACGCGACGGTGGATTCGTCATCGCAGGGCCGTCCGGTAACCACGCAGGCGGTCTTCCGCCCCGATTTCGACGATGACTCCGAAGCCACGTCGGTGCACATCCTCGACACCGAGCCGCAAGAACGCGTGAAGCCGGCACCGCGGGCGCCGGTCCGGCGGCTGGGCGGCGGCCTAGTCGAGATCCCGCGGGTCCCCGACATCGACCCGATCGAAGCATTAATGCCCAATCCGGTTGTGCCGGAGTCGAAACGGTTCTGCTGGAACTGTGGGCGGCCGGTGGGTCGATCCAGCGCGGACCGCAAGGCCCTATCGGAGGGCTGGTGCCCTTACTGCGGAAGCCCGTATTCGTTTCTGCCGCAACTGAGTCCGGGCGACGTGGTCGCCGGCCAGTACGAAATCACGGGCTGCATCGCACACGGCGGGCTGGGCTGGGTGTACCTGGCACTCGACCGCAACGTCAACGACCGTCCGGTGGTGCTCAAGGGTTTGGTGCATTCCGGCGACGCCGAGGCCCAAGCGATCGCGATGGCCGAGCGGCGCTTCCTCGCCGAGGTGGTGCACCCGTCGATCGTGCAGATCTTCAATTTCGTCGAGCACACCGACCGGCACGGCGAGCCCGTCGGCTACATCGTGATGGAGTACGTCGGTGGGCAATCGCTCAAACGCCGCAAAGGCGAGAAGCTGCCCGTCGCCGAAGCCATCGCCTACGTGTTGGAGATCTTGCCGGCGCTGAGCTATTTGCATTCCATCGGTTTGGTCTACAACGACCTCAAGCCGGAAAACATCATGCTCACCGAGGAGCAGCTCAAGCTGATCGACCTGGGGGCCGTGTCAAGGCTCAGCTCGTTCGGATACCTTTATGGCACACCGGGTTACCAGGCGCCCGAGATCGTGCGGACAGGCCCGACGGTAGCCAGCGACATCTACACGGTCGGCCGCACTCTGGCGGCTCTGACCTTGAAATTGCGCGCCCGCGGCGGCCGCTACGTCGACGGGCTTCCCGAAGACGACCCGGTGCTCGCCAAGTACGACTCGTTCGGCAGGTTGTTGCGTCGCGCGATCGATCCGGATCCGCGGCGGCGGTTCGCCAGCGCTGAGGAGATGTCCGGGCAGCTGTCCGGTGTTCTGCGTGAGGTGGTCGCCCGGGACACCGGTGTGCGTCGACCAGGCTTGTCGACGATCTTCAGCCGCAGCCGCTCCACATTCGGCGAAGACCTGTTGGTGGCGCACACCGACGTATACCTTGACGGCCAAGTGCATTCGGAGAAGCTGACCGCCAAGGAGATCGTCACTGCGCTGCAGGTGCCGCTGGTCGATCCGGCTGATGTGGCCGCGCCGCTGCTGGGAGCGACCGTGCTGTCCCAACCGGTGCAGACGCTGGACTCGCTGCGCGCGTTTCGCCACGGCGCAATGGATTCCGAGGACATCGACTTGTCGGAGTCCGTTGAGCTGCCGCTGATGGAGGTACGGGCGCTACTGGACCTAGGCGATGTCGCCAAGGCCACCCGCAAACTCGACGACCTGGCCGACCGGGTCGGCTGGCGATGGCGGCTGGTTTGGTACCGCGCGGTCTCGGAACTGCTCACCGGCGATTACGACTCGGCGATCAAGCATTTCAGCGAGGTGTTAGACACCTTCCCCGGCGAGTTGGCGCCCAAGATGGCCTTGGCCGCCACCGCGGAATTGGCCGGCAGCTCAGACGAACACATGTATTACGAAGAGGTGTGGAACACCGACGACGGGGTGATCTCGGCGGCCTTCGGGCTGGCCAGGGCGCAGTCGGTCGAAGGGGATCGAGCCGGAGCGGTACGCACTCTCGACGAAGTACCCGCCACCTCACGGCATTTCACCACGGCGCGATTGACCAGTGCGGTGACGCTGCTCTCCGGCCGCTCGGCGAGCGAGATCACCGAAGAGCAGATCCGCGATGCCGCGCGGCGGGTGGAGGCGCTGCCGCCGACCGAGCCGCGGGTGCTGCAGATCCGGGCATTGGTACTGGGCAGCGCGTTGGACTGGCTGCAGGGGCACGAGGCCAGCACCAATCACATTCTGGGCTTTCCGTTTACCGAACACGGCCTGCGACTCGGCGTCGAGGCGTCGCTGCGTGGGCTGTCCCGCGCAGCGCCCACCCAGGCGCACCGCTACACGCTTGTCGACCTGGCCAACCGGGTGCG
>DASZKQ010000307.1:0-12820 GCA_035552835.1 Mycobacterium sp.
TGATCGCCGCGCTGCCGGCCGTGCTGGGCTTCGTGCCGGAGAAATCGCTGGTGCTGATATCGATCGACGACAACGAGCTGGGGTCGGTGATGCGGGTCGACCTCTCCGAAGCGCTCGCTGACCAGATTGGGCAGCTCGCGGAGGTGGCCTCGGCCGCCAGCCCCGAGGCGGCCATCGTGGTCATTGTCGACGCCGACGGCGCCGGCTGTCCGATGTGCAACCAGCAGTACCGCGACCTGTGTGCGACGCTCACCGACGAGTTGTCGCAGCGCGACATCGCACTTTGGGCCGCACATGTGGTGGACCGGGTTGCCGCCGGGGGTCGCTGGCACTGTGTGGATGGCTGCGGTGCCGGCGGTGTCATCGACGACCCGTCCGCGTCGCCGGTGGCGATGGCGGCGGTGCTCGACGGCCGTCGGCTGTATGCGCGGCGCGCTGATCTGCAGTCGGTCATCGCGGCCGACGAGCGGGCGCCAACCGCGGCGCTGGCCGGGTTGATCGGCGAGCACGCCGCGTCGCGGGGTTCCGCACACCGGGCCGATCCTGCTGCCTGCGTCCGCCGCGACGTCGAGGACGCGATGGCTGCTGCTGCCCGTGTCGGCCAGGGACAACAGCTCTCCGATGCGGAGCTGGCCGGCCTGGCCTGCGCACTGGGCGACGTGGAGTTTCGCGACACGATGTATGCCCTTGCGGTCGGCCAGAGCGCCGGAGAGGCCGAGTCGCTGTGGGCGCTGCTATCGCGCAGCCTGCCCACGCCGTGGCGGGTAGAGGCGCTGGTGTTGGTCGCGTTCAGTGCCTATGTCCGCGGCGACGGCCCGCTTGCCGGAGTGTCGCTGGAGGCTGCGCTGCGCTGCCAGCCCGACCATCGGATGGCAGGCATGCTCGACACGGCGTTGCAATCGGGCCTGCGGCCTGAGCACATTCGCGAACTGGCTGTCACCGGATACCGGCTGGCCGATCGGCTGGGTGTGCGGCTACCGCCTCGACGGGCGTTCGGCCGACGAGCCGTCTAAACCTTTTCGACCTTGACCGCGTGCGCCATCTCATGCGGCAGGCTCACGGTCTCGTGGCCCGGTATCACGATCGTCACGCCGCCAGCCGGGTTGGTTTCGACGGTAACCCGGGCGTTGGGAACGACGCCGGCGTCCTTGAGCCGGGTGATCAGGTCGATGTCGCCTTGCACGTGTTCGGTGAGCTGACGGACCACGACTGCGACAGGTGATCCAGCCGGCAGCTCTGTGAGCCGCACCAAATTCGGCTCTTCGTCGCCGAACCCAGGCCCGACGCCCAAATCCAACAGCCCGGGAATCGGGTTGCCGAATGGCGAGGTCGTCGGGTTGTCGAGGACTTGCACAAGCCGACGCTCGACGTCTTCGCTCATCACGTGCTCCCACCGGCAAGCCTCGGCGTGCACCTCTTCCCACGGCAACCCGATGACATCGACCAGCAGCCGCTCGGCGAGCCGGTGCTTACGCATCACCGAGATGGCCAGTGCGCGGCCCTTGTCAGTGAGTTCCAGATGGCGGTCGCCGGCCACATGAAGCAGGCCGTCGCGCTCCATCCGCGACACGGTCTGGCTGACCGTGGGTCCGCTCTGGTCAAGCCGTTCGGCGATACGGGCACGCAGCGGCGTCACGCCCTCTTCTTCGAGGTCGTAAATCGTCCGCAGGTACATCTCGGTGGTATCAACCAGGTCGTTCATTCCGCACCCTCCGTTGCCGCTGAGTCTACTTGCCCAGCTGCGTGAATGGTCCGCTAACACTCCAGCACGGCAGTATGCCCGCCACTGGCGCGGCGGGCATACTGCTTCGTGTTGATTTAGGTGGTCAGCTAGCGTAGGACCGCAGTCGGTCCGCCCGCTCACCGTTGCGGAGCTTGCCCATAACCTCGCGCTCGATTTGGCGAACCCGCTCGCGCGACAGGCCGAACAACTTGCCGATCTGGTCGAGCGTGCGGGGCTGTCCATCGTCGAGCCCGAAGCGCAACCGGATCACCTGATGCTCGCGCTCGTCGAGGGTGGCCAGCACCGTGCGGATGTCGGTGTGCAGCAGCTCGGCGATCACCGCGTTCTCCGCGGACATCGCTTCGGCGTCCTCGATGAAGTCACCCAGCGGCGCCTCTTCCTCGGAGCCGACCGGCATGTCGAGGCTCACCGGGTCACGGCTGTGCTCCAGCAGGTCGTTGATCTTCTCGATCGGAATGCCGGACTCGGCAGCGAGTTCCTCATCAGTGGCTTCACGGCCGAGGTTCTGGTGCATCTCGCGCTTGATCCGTGCCAGCTTGTTCACCTGCTCAACCAGGTGAACCGGCAGCCGGATGGTGCGGCTCTGGTCGGCCATGCCCCTGGTGATCGCCTGCCGGATCCACCACGTCGCGTAGGTCGAAAACTTGAATCCCTTTGCGTAGTCGAACTTTTCCATCGCCCGGATCAGCCCCAGATTGCCTTCCTGGATGAGGTCCAACAGCGGCATTCCGCGGCCCGTGTAGCGCTTCGCCAACGACACGACCAACCGCAGGTTGGCTTCCAGCAGGTGGCCTCGTGCCGCTTCACCGTCGCGCACCACGGCCGCCAGATCGCGTTTGCGGTTCTCGCCGAGGCGTTTGCGGGTTGCAAGCAGATGCTGGGCGTACAGGCCGGCCTCGATGCGCTTGGCAAGCTCGACTTCATCGGCTGCATTGAGCAATGCCGTTTTGCCGATGCCGTTCAGATACACGCGCACCAGGTCCGCGGCTGGGCTCTGAGCATCGAGATCGCCGTCGAACCGGCTTGTGGTGGCATTTGCCATTAGCGCCCTCCTGATAGGCGTGAGCTGTCATGAGGTATAACGACCTACTTGGGCGATGAGTTCCCAGAGGGCGGCCATCTCACACCCGTTGACGTGCGCGAATGTCGGCACGGTCTGAGAATGTGCTGAGAACGCGGTGCGCCGGCAGGTTATTCGGAACCGTCAGCTTCCTGCCGCGACGATTGCGGTTGCGGCGCTGGTCGAGTGTGCTGCTCGATCGCGGGGCGTTCGGCGGTGGGGAACAGCGGGGTGCGCCGTGTGACCCCGTCGAAGCGGCGGGGTTCGTCGGGGCGACGTGGCGGTCGGTCGTTGGCGATCAGCACCGCCATCCAGGGCAGCGGAACCGACGCGGCAATGATCAGAAGTGAGACCAAACCGTTGTGCCACATGCCATATGCGACGGCTGCGAACACCAACGCCGGAATCCGGAAGGCCATCAGCGTCAGATATTTCCGCACCCGCTGGCGGTGCTGCACGTCGTATGCCGGCTCGGCGGCCGTGATGAGTACCGGCCTACCCTCGTCGTCGAAACCCAGCTCAGTGCCGCGCTTCATTTCTCCACTGTTCCACACTTCTGCCACCCCGTCGAAGCCTGTTCCGGCACAATACGAGACATGCGGACCACCCAGACGATCGAGCGCACCGAGACCGACGAACGCGTCGACGACGGGACCGGCAGCGACACCCCCAAGTACTTCCACTACGTCAAGAAGGACCGGATCGCTGAAAGCGCCGTGATGGGCACGCATGTCGTGGCGCTGTGCGGCGAGGTGTTTCCGGTGACGAAGGCGGCCAAGCCGGGCTCACCGGTATGCCCGGACTGCAAGCGGATCTACGAGAAACTCAAGACGGGCTGACCCGATCGGGGCTGACCGGTGCCGGCGCTGCGTCCGTCGGGTCGTCGGTGTCGTCGGTGTCGTCGGCGCCGTCAGCCTTGGCGCGTGATACCAGCCACCGCCGCAGCCGGTGGGCGTGGGTTCGCGGGGCGGGCCACTCCTCCTGAATCGCGGCGTTGAATTCCGCGCCCAACATGATCGCGAAGCCGGCGAAAAAGGCGAACAGTAGAAACGCGATCGGTGTGGCCAGTGCGCCGTAGGTGTAGCCGGTGCCGGTGATCCACCAGAGGTAGATGCGCAGCCCCAGCGTCGCGATCACGAAGGCCACGCTGGCCAGCGCCGCACCGAAGATCAGCCGATGCGACGGCAGCGGCTCGGGCAGGGCCACCCGATACAGGATCACCACGGTGACGATCAGGCCGGTGAGCAACGCCGGATAGTAGCCGTAGGCCAGGACGTCTTGCAGGCCGTCGGGGATGAATTGGGCGAGCTTGCGCGGCCCGCGCACCATCAGCGGGGCAGTGACGATCAAAAACAGCAGCATCACCACATACAAGAGCAGCGCGAACAGCCGTTGGCGCACCGGATGGCGCAGTGGGGTCTGGTCGTGGGCCTCGACCACCGAATCGACGAACGCGGAAATTGCCGACGATCCCGCCCACAGTGAAATCAAAAACCCCAGGGACACCACTTCACCGCGGGCACCCCGGTCGATGTCGGCAATCGTCGGTTCGATGATCTCGTGGACCACGCTCGGGGAGAAAACCTTGTTGGACATCGACACCAGGTGTTGCTCGATCCCCGCCATGGTGTCCGGCCCGAATAGCGGCGCCAGGTAGGCGAGGCTGCCCAGCATTCCCAGCAACAGCGGCGGCAGGGACAGCGCTGACCAGAACGCGGCCTGCGCCGACTCCGAGAAGATCGAGTCGTCCCAACTCTTGGATAGCGCCCGGCGAGTGATGCGCCAGATGTGGTGGCGCGAAGGCTTCACTGCTCGGTCGGTCATGACCAGTTCAGGATTCCTGACGAATGGTCCTGCCGTCCAGATTGCCGATGGCGGGTCGCGGCTCAGGACTCCGGCGGGATCGCGTTGGCCTCGAGCACGGCCGACAGCTCGATCAGCTTGGCCTGGTGCTCGTTGGCGTGGTGCTGGCAGAAGAGGAGTTCCGCGCCGGAGCGCAGCTTGGCGCGTACACGGGCGGCAGCGCCGCACCGGTCGCACCGGTCAGCTTTGGTTAACTGGGGAGTGGTCAAAGTCGCGTTCATGGCTACTCCTTCTGGCCGTAATCCACTGTCTCAAATGTCAACGCGTTTGGCCGTCTTCACCACGCGTTTACCCGCTGTGTCGTTTCTCACGCCTGTGCGTTTGGCGCTCCGGGCAGGATGGCGGTATGGGCCATCGTCCGGCGGTGCTGGTGCACCTTTGTCCCACCGACGAGTGGTCGTCCGCCAGGCCGGGGGGCGAGCTGCGACCCGAGTCACTTACCAGCGCCGGATTCGTTCACCTTTCGACGCCCGACCAGGTGCATTTACCAGCCAACCGCCTTTACCGCGGTCGCGACGACTTGGTGCTGTTGCACATCGATCCGGCCCGTTTGGACGCACCCATTCGATGGGAACCGGGAGTCGCAACGGATCCGCAGTCGATGCTGTTCCCGCACTTGTATGGAGCGCTGCCGGTTGCTGCTGTGATCAGTGTCACTAACTACCGGCCCGGCGCTGACGGCAGCTTCCCGCCGGTCGGTGAATCGGCTACCGAGTAGGCGTCGGCTTCGATCTCCACCAACAACTCGGGCGCTATGAGCGCGGCTACCTCGACCATGGTGGCCGCGGGGCGGATCTCACCGAAAACCTCGGAATGCACTGCCGCGACCTCACGCCAACGGGAAATGTCGGTCACGTAGATGCGAGTGCGGACCACGTCGCTGAGCATCGCTCCTGCCTGATTGAGAGCGGCCTCGATGCGGCGCAAGGCTTCTCGAGTTTGCCCGCCGATGTCATCAGCGGGTCCCGGGCCGGTTGTCCCGGCTACGGCGACGTGTGGGCCGATCCGGACCGCGCGGGAGTAGCCGACGGTGGACTCGAAATCGGATCCGGACGAGATAAGGGTGCGGCTGGCCGACATTCGGCCAAGTTAGGCCAGTGGCATCGCCGGCGCAGCCGAATTTCGTGGCTCGCCCAGCGCGCGGCGTTGGACGAATGCCAACATTCACCTAGCGCGGTGTGTCGGCCGTGCCGGGGGCAGCCCGAGGAGAAGAGTTATGCATTTCGAAGAAGCCCTTAACGAGCGACTGGATTACATCGAGCAGCATTTGGCAAGAATCGCCGCTGCAGTCGGTCAGACGTATACCCCAATGAAAGCTGCAGCGGCCGTGGGAATTCCGGCGGAGGTCCAAGAGCTGGTGAATACCGGCAAGGCCATACGGGCGATAAAGCTTTACCGTGAGCTGACCGGGGCGGGCTTGGCGGAAGCGAGGGCCGCTGTAGAGCGGCTTCTCTGAAGTTAATCCAGGTAGTCGCGCAGGACCTGCGAACGGCTGGGGTGGCGCAGCTTCGACATCGTCTTCGACTCGATCTGGCGGATGCGTTCGCGGGTGACGCCGTAGACCTGGCCGATCTCGTCGAGTGTGCGGGGCTGGCCGTCGGTAAGGCCGAAGCGCAGCCGTACCACACCGGCTTCGCGCTCTGAGAGCGTCTCGAGCACCGACTGCAGCTGGTCTTGCAGCAGCGTGAACGACACGGCGTCGACGGCCACCACCGCTTCGCTGTCCTCGATGAAGTCGCCGAGCTGACTATCACCCTCGTCACCGATGGTCTGATCCAGCGAGATCGGCTCGCGGGCGTACTGCTGAATCTCCAGCACCTTCTCCGGGGTGATGTCCATTTCTTTGGCCAGTTCTTCAGGCGTGGGCTCGCGGCCCAGATCCTGCAGCAGCTCGCGCTGAATACGGCCCAGCTTGTTGATCACCTCGACCATGTGCACCGGGATGCGGATGGTGCGGGCTTGGTCGGCCATCGCGCGGGTGATCGCCTGGCGGATCCACCAGGTCGCGTAGGTGGAGAACTTGTAACCCTTGGTGTAGTCGAACTTTTCCACCGCGCGGATCAGGCCCAGGTTCCCTTCCTGGATCAGGTCGAGAAACGCCATGCCGCGGCCGGTGTAGCGCTTGGCGAGCGAAACCACAAGCCGCAGGTTGGCTTCCAGCAGATGGTTTTTCGCGCGGTCGCCATCGCGACAGATCCACGACATGTCACGACGCTGGGCGGCGGGCAACTTCTCGCCGCGATCGCTCACCTCGACCATCAGTTGCGTGGCGTACAGGCCGGCCTCGATCCGCTTGGCCAGCTCCACCTCTTCTTCGGCGTTGAGCAGCGCCACCTTGCCGATCTGCTTGAGGTAAGCCCGAACCGAGTCCGCCGATGCGGTGAGCTCGGCGTCCTTACGGGCTTGGCGCAACGCCTCAGACTCGTCTTCATCCCAGACGAAATCGCCTGAGGCTTTGTCTTTTTCGCTCGGCTCGACGATCTCTTCTTCCTCGACTGAGGCTGCGTCGGCGGCCTTGGCTGGGGTTGCTTCGGCGTCTTCTTTGGTGTCGGCCGCCTCGCCGTCGGCCGCGTCGCCCTCGGACGCCTCATCCTCGAGGTCTTCGAGGTTCAGCTCTTCCTCGAGGATGATTTCCTCGCCGGGCTCACCCTCGATGTCGGGCTCACCGTCGAGCTCGTCGATTTCTTCTGCGGCGTCGAGCTCATCCGCCACGACCTCGACATCTTTAGGAGCCTCTTTCGACGACGTCGCCTTCTTGGCGCGGCCCCGGCCCGGCTCGGACTTGGCGGCAGCGCTCTTAGTGGCCGCGCGTGCCTTAGCCGGGGCGGCCTTGACGGACTTCGCCGGTGCTTTCGCGGCGCGCGTCGCCGTCTTCGCCGCTGCCTTTGTCGGCGCCTTGGTGGCCCGTCGTGCGGTGGCCGAGCCATTGGACGACTTGGCCGTCGACCCTTTTGCCCCAGCGGCGGCGGAAGACTTGGCGGCGGTACGCTTCACCGGCTGCTCGGTTGCCGGTCGTGCTTTGGTCGCTGCCACGTAAACCCCTTCGGTAGGACTCACTTCCGGTGCTCTAGGGCATGCTCAACCGGAAAATATCGGCTATGTCGAATGTCGGCGTCGATTATCAGTCTGGATATTCGCCGCTCTCGCTCAGGCGGCTGCCGGAGACCATTGTAACGACAGCGCAGCAATACCCCGGCCTGAGCGCGCAAATTCAGTGCGTCACGTCGCTGGTCGACGCCATCGCCGCGCCGACGATTCCCGCGGTGTTCTGCAGGGCGGCGGCAACTACCGGGGTGCGGTTCTTAAGCAGAGGCACCCATTTGTCGGCTTTGCGGCTGATCCCGCCGCCGGCGATGAACAGCTCCGGGCACATCGCGTTCTCGATAGCGACCAGCACCTTCGTCACCTGCTTCGCCCACTTTTCGTAGCTCCAGCCGCGGTTGTCCATGACCGATGACGCGGCGCGGTGTTCAGCTTCTTTGCCGCCGACCTCGAGGTGCCCGAACTCGGTGTTGGGCAGCAAAATCCCGTTGTGAATGACCGCCGACCCGATTCCGGTTCCGAATGTGAGCAGCACCACCACCCCGGTGGTGTCTTTGCCCGCCCCGTAGCGCTCTTCAGCCAGCCCCGCCGCGTCGGCGTCGTTGAGAACCACGATCTGCTGGCCGCCCAATTCGGAGCTGATGATGTCGCGGGCATTGGTTCCGATC
The DNA here is from genome assembly GCA_035552835.1 of Mycobacterium sp. Taxonomy (GTDB): domain Bacteria; phylum Actinomycetota; class Actinomycetes; order Mycobacteriales; family Mycobacteriaceae; genus Mycobacterium. The sequence continues at coordinate 8,378 of DASZKQ010000307.1, forward strand.
CAGGACTTGTCGACGTTGGCCGCGGTCCGCACGATGCCGTGCGTGACGACACCCGGATAGGTCACCCCGAGCGGCCCGGTCCAGCCGAATTCGTTGACAACGGCCGCGATCGTCTTCGCGACTGACGACGGCGTGGCCGGTTGGGGGGTCAGCAGCTTGTAACGATCGCCGACCAGTTGGCCGGTGTTCAGGTCGACGATTCCGCCCTTGATGCCGCTGCCGCCGACGTCGATACCGAAACCCTGGCGCGACGGCGGTCCGGGTACATCGGTCCCGGACGAGGCGGTGGTCGAGTCGGTACCGGTCAAGAGAATCTCCTCGGCGAGACTGGGGTGTCCGCCCACACCCTAATGGGTGGATACGCAGTTGGCTGGCCTGTTTGGCGGTCGCGTCGGAAGCGCCAGCGGGGTGGTCCGGCGGCAACTGTGATGCGATGGACCGGTGAGCACGCTAAAGGACCAACCGGCGCATCTGCGTTCGGTGGCCGAAAGGTTGGCCGGGGAAGCCGCGGCGTTCGCCCGGCGCCGTCGTACCGAGGTTTTCGGCCCCGACGCGCGCACTGAAGGCAACGATGCGGTGCGCACAAAGACGACGCCGACCGATCCGGTCACCATCGTCGACACCGAGACCGAACGGCTATTGCGTGATCGGTTGGCGCAGTTGCGATCCGGCGACGCGATCCTGGGCGAAGAAATCGGCGGACCCACCTCTCCGGCGGCCAGCGACGCCGGCACCATCACCTGGGTGCTTGACCCGATCGATGGCACGGTGAATTTCGTCTACGGGATCCCGGCCTATGCCGTGTCGGTGGCAGCTCAGGTCGACGGTGTGTCGGTGGCCGGCGCGGTCGCCGACGTCATGGGCGGTCGGGTCTACTCGGCCGCGGCCGGACTGGGTGCCCACGTCATCGACGAGATCGGCACGCATCCGCTGCGGTGCACCGCCGTCGACGATTTGTCGATGGCGTTAGTGGGCACCGGATTCGCATACTCGAAGCAACGTCGCACGGTCCAGGCGGCGCTGGTGGCCAAAATTCTTCCGGTAGTCCGCGATGTGCGTCGGATCGGCTCTGCCGCAATGGATTTGTGCATGGTGGCGGCGGGCCGACTGGACGCCTACTACGAACACGGCCTGCATGTCTGGGACTGTGCGGCCGGGGCGCTGATCGCAGCCGAGGCGGGCGCCCGGGTGGTGTTGCCTGCACCGGGGGATCCGGAGAGTACAGCCGCCCTGGTGGTCGCCGCGGCGCCCGGGATCGCCGACCAGTTACTCGCGGCCCTGGAGCGATTCGACGGACTCGCTCCGATTCCGGGCTGATCGGCTGAACGGACCCGGCGGTCAGCAGCTGTCCGCGTGGATCTTCGCCAGCAGCGCCGGATCGGCGGGCTCAGCGTCGCCGGGACGCAGGCCGGCGAGCACCGCGTTGATGTCGTCGCTGTGTGCCAGCGCGCCGAATTCCGTGCCGAGAACCAGGTCGACGGAATCGTCGGTTCGGTCATCGCGATACAGCTCGGTGCACGGGGTGACCAGCCATACCGCCGCGGCGGCGGCTTGGCCGGCGTCGCCGAAGCGGATCTGGCCCTGGCAGTTCAGCCTGGCGTGCGCATAGATCGGATCGTTGGCGGCGGTCGGCTGCGAGAACCCGAGGTCTTTCAGCGCACCGGCGACGTCGGCGGCCTGACCACCCCGCCCGCTGGCGTTCAGGACACGGAGTTTGGTATCGGCGAGTTTTGCCGGTGCGACGTTGATCATTGTGCTGCGCGACACCGGCGTACCCAGGTGCGGCGCTCCTGGATCCGGCTGGTCCGGCGGGGGGTTACAGGCTGCGGCCTCATGGACGTCGGGCGGACGGGTGAGAGCCATCGTCCACACCACCGCGGTCGCCACCAGCAGCACGACCAGCAGGCAAATCGCAGGCCGGGCGTTGCGGCGGCGGAACGGTCGACCATGCCGGTCGAAAGCTGTGCCTTCGGTGATTTGCGCGACCACATACGCACTCTAAACGGGATGTTTAGAGCGAGGTAACGCGGTTAAACACGGAGTGTGACGTAAATCACACTACAACACCGGGGTATACGGGCACGAATCGTTTGGTGGATGCGTTCGACGCTGGTACAAAGCTTAGCTTGCGAGGTTACGAGGGGACACGATGATGGCTACCGATTACGACGCGCCAAGGCGTACCGAAACCGATGACGTTTCCGAGGATTCCCTAGAGGAACTCAAAGCACGGCGGAACGAAGCGTCGTCGGCGGTGGTCGACGTGGACGAATCAGAATCCGCCGAGTCCTTCGAGCTGCCCGGTGCCGACCTGTCCGGCGAAGAGCTGTCCGTCCGCGTGATTCCTAAGCAGGCTGACGAGTTCACTTGCTCAAGCTGCTTTCTGGTGCAACACCGCAGTCGACTGGCCAGCGAGAAAAACGGCGTGATGATCTGTACCGACTGCGCGGCCTGATCGGTCAGCTGCGCAATGCCGACAGCACCCGCTCCGGGTGACGGCAGCTCACCAGCCAGTACGGCGTCGGGTCGTCGACGTCGTCCAGAACCAGCAGCACCATCGGGCCTACCCAGCCTCGGTGCACCACGTACGCCGCGGGGTCGAGTTGGCGTCCCAGCGCCGCGGACTTGGCCGAGCGGGGGATATCTGCGGACCGGGCGATCACGGTGACGGGCAGATGCGCCTCGCCGGCGAACAATTCGACTCCGCCCTCGCCGACGATGACCCGGATCTCGATCCGGCCCAGCCAGAGCAGCGCTCCGGCGGCCACCACGAACAACACCGCGAACGGCAGCCAGCGCGGCAGGCTCGGCACGCCCTGGTTGACTTCCAGAGCAATGATCGTCGCGAGCGCGAAACCCAATGGCCACCACCACCATGGCACCCACAACCGCTCGCGATACCGCACGCTTTGCGGCGCGACTCGCGTACCGGACACTCGGTCAAGGGTAATCTGTGCCCCCGTGTCGACCAGTCTGGCGGTTTTGCGTCTTGACCCCGAGCTTCCGCTGCCCACCCGTGCCCACGACGGTGACGCCGGAGTTGATCTTTACAGCGCCGAAGACGTCGAGCTCGCGCCCGGACACCGTGCGCTAGTGCGGACCGGGATCGCGGTTGCCATTCCGTTCGGAATGGTCGGGCTGGTGCACCCGCGGTCTGGATTAGCTTCTCGGGCAGGGCTTTCGATCGTCAACAGCCCGGGCACCATCGATGCCGGCTACCGCGGTGAGATCAAGGTCGCCCTGATCAACCTTGATCCTGCGACGCCGATCGTCGTGCATCGCGGCGACCGGATCGCCCAATTGTTGGTACAGCGCGTTGAGTTGGTTGAACTGGTCGAGGTGTCGTCATTCGACAAGGCCGGGCTGGCCGACACTTCCCGTGGCGACGGTGGCCACGGCTCCTCCGGCGGGCACGCGAGTCTGTGACCGCGCCGGCGACGATGCAGAGCGAAGCGATGAGGAGGAGCGGCGCCATGACCGCGCCGGCGACGATGCAGAGCGAAGCGATGTGGAGGAGCGGCGCCATGACCGCGGCAACGATGAGAAGGGGCGGCGCCGGTAATGGCATTCGGTAGACACAAATCCAAAGACGAGCCAGCCGACGAGTCGGAAGCCCCGGAAGTGTCGGCCTCCCGCGCGGAACCGGAAAGGCCGGTCGAGAGCGCGACCGCCGACGACGTGGAGGGCCCGTTCGACATCGAGGATTTCGAGGACAGTGCGTCCGCTGAGGCAGGCCGTCTTGACCTGGGTTCGGTGTTGCTTCCGATGCCTGCGTCGGCCCAACTGCAAGTCGAGCTGAGCGACTCCGGCATCCCCAGTGCGATATGGGTGGTGACGCCCAACGGCCGCTTCACCGTTGCCGCGTACGCGGCGCCCAAGACCGGCGGTTTGTGGCGTGAGGTGGCCGGCGAGCTGGTCGACTCGCTGCGTAAGGACGGGGCCGCGGTGAGCATCCAGGATGGCCGCTGGGGCCGGGAGGTGGTTGGCACCGCGACCGGTGTGGTCCGGTTCATCGGCATCGACGGTTACCGGTGGATGATCCGCTGCGTCGTGAACGGCTCGGCCGAAACCATCGATGCGTTGACCGAAGAAGCGCGGGAAGCGTTGGTGGACACCGTAGTTCGTCGCGGCGATACTCCTTTGCCGGTCCGGACGCCACTGCTGGTGCAGCTGCCCGAGCCGATGGCGTCACAGCTGCGCGAAGCCGCGGCCGGGCAAGGCGCGGCGGGGGAACAGGCGGTCGGGCCGCCGGACCCTAGCGTCGGGGGGGAAGACGGGCCATCCGAGCCGACCGCGCGCCGCAGTGCCGGCGGGTCGGCGATGCAGCAGCTGCGCAGCAGCACCACCGGCGGCGCCCGCTGACGATGCGGGCCGGTACAGGGTCCGAGGTGGGGGCACCCCCAGCCGCGTAGCGGCGAGGGGGCAAAGCGGGCAATTAGGGCT
>DASZKQ010000308.1:0-2436 GCA_035552835.1 Mycobacterium sp.
AAACGACAACTCCCGGCGGTAGCCGCCCAGCATGTCCATCGCCCACCGAGCCTCGGATTGGGCGGGCAGTTTGACGATCACGGTCGGCGGTACGCCTGCGTCGCCAGTTAAGTGGAGCCGGTACAGCAGCGACGAGAATCCGGTGTCTTGGGCAATCTGTTCGACGCGAATGGTGTTGACCGCCAACGGTTTCGGCGCAGTGCTGTTTGCACGCAACGCTTCACTGAGCCACCTGGTCGTCACCTCGTCGATTGCGCTGGGCACCCGCACTCCGGCCAGAGTCACCATTGAACTCCCGATAAAGATATTTGACAATGAACAACTAACATAGTTGTCGACCGTCTAAAATGCAACTGTGCCTTCCCCTGTACGCGGGCTCACCCAACCGGAGCGCGTGGAATTGTCGAGCAGACGGCTGCTGCACGCTGCGGCCGAGCTGATTGTGGAGAAGGGCTGGGAAGCAACCACGGCCGCAGAGATAGGTCGTCGCGCGGGGTATAGCCGTGCCATGGTGCACGCCCGGTACGGCAGGAAGGACGCCATCCTCGCGGCCTTCCTTGGTGAGTATGTAAAGCGGCTCAACCCGGATCCCGATCCCAGCGTGAACGGTATGCGGCAGGTGCTCGCGCACTTCGACCGGATTCAGGAAATCCATGCCGAGGACCGCGAACTCCTACGGGCAATGTTCGTCGCTACGTTTGAGTCGGCAAAGACGACGTCGCCCTTGCGCGACCGGATCCAGACTCAACTCTTGAGTGGTGCTGTCAAGGTCGACGCGGGGCTGCGTAACGGGATTGAGGATGGCTCGGTGCGATCCGACATCGATATCGATGCTGCCGTCAAAGACATCACCGCAGCGGTGTTCGGCATCGCGTTTCAGTGGGTCGCCGTCCCACAAGCTCATGACCTCGATGACGAGCTGAACTGCGTTCGCTCCAGGATCATTCAGCAGTACGGCTGTCCACCTCCTGCACGACGCCACTCAGGAAGCGCTCGGTAACCCGCTGCACACGCCGGGAGAACACGTGACCGACGTGGCTGCCGTCGTACCAATACAGCTGGCCGCCCCAGCGTTCCTGCAACGCAATCGCCGGCTCGCGCATCGCCATTCGGTCGTGCCACGCTCCGACGATGAGCCGGCGGCGCGGCGGCGGGGCCGGGTCAACTGCGAGTGGGTCGATCACCGAGGTCAGCTTCGAGACCTCCGGGGACCCCAATAGCTCCCTGAACCCGTTACGAGATGGCCCCCACCGCCCCAAGTGTTGCGCGATCATCGCGTTGAGCCCCAGAATCGGGGTATACAGCGCAACCGCGTCGATCTGCCTCTCCAGGTGGGAGACCAGCGCGGCGACCGGGGTACCCATCGAAATCCCAGATACCACAACGGCGGTCGCTTGCGGCTGCGCCCATCGCACAACGGCGCGTACCTCCGAGACCGCGCGCATCATGCCGGCGACGTTGCCCAATGGATCCACGTCCGGGTACGCCGGCCATTCGTGACGTCGGCAACCGTGGCCGGGCTGCACTGGCATCGCGACGTTGAACCCCAGCCTGTGATGTATCCGGCCGATTCGAGACAGCAACAGGTCTTCCGTGCCGCCCTGACCGGCTCCGTGTACCCATATGAGCCACGGCCTCGGGGCGTCGCGGTACCGGCACAGGTGCACCACCGCCCTCACCGGGCCGCCCAGGCCGTCGGCTTCCAGCGTCCTCGGCAGCGCCGGATCGTGCTCGAACGTCATCCGTTCATACGCCAGCCCGGCGATGCGCCGTCGCCGTAACGACGTCACCCGCAACGGTTTCGGATCGGCATGCGCACGGTCGATGCCCAGCTCCGATAGCACCTCGGCCGCCTTGGCGCACGAGCTCAGCGACCGCACCGCCGCGGGGGTTCCGCCCAGTAACGAGAAGCCGCTCAGGACAAGCTCGTCCAGCATGACCTCGCCGAACTGGCGCACGCCGCGCCGCGACGCCGGGACCCAGCCAGTCGACTCGTTGAGACCAGCCACCGTACGCGGAAGCACCATGCCCAGCTCGCGGGTGATGTCCCGCCCCCGCGTTGCCCATGTCATGCCATTCACCTACACCAGCTTGAAACCGGTATATCCGCCGTCCGCGATCTCATCGCAGCGGCGCCGATATTCGGGGATTCCGCCGGTGTAGCGGGCCTTGAGTTGCCGGATCGTTTCCAGCTCGTCAGCCGCTGTCGCCATTTCACTCCTTGCCGCACACCGACCGAACTGCTGAAATCTATACTGTAACGGACTTAGTATCAACGATCGCGGGAGGCGCCGGCGTGAAAGTGCCTTTCACCTGGAAGGTAACCGGGTGGTTCATGGTCGGGTGGTCGCCCGAGTTCCCGATTGGCGAGGTGCGGCCGCTCCACTATTTCGGCGAGGATCTGGTGGCCTATCGCGACGAGTCGGGTGAGCTGCA
>DASZKQ010000309.1:0-2720 GCA_035552835.1 Mycobacterium sp.
TGCAGTGGCGCCTGCTGGGCCGGGGTTTGCTGCAGTGGCGCCTGCTGTAACGGTGCCTGCTGCGCGGGCGCCGGCTGGGTGCCGAGAACCCGGACCAGGTAAGGAGTCATGCCGTTGCTGCGCACCGGCGAAACCTGGACCACATCGCCCACCTCGAGCATCTGGTTGTTCCCGAGGTACATCGCGACGCTTTGCGTGCCTTCGGGACCGTAGAAGAGCAGGTCGCCCTTGCTTGCTTGCTGCGGCAGGACCTTTTGGCCGACCCGGTACATCGCGCCGGAGGAACGCGGCAGTTTGAGCCCGGCGCCCGCGTAGGCGTACTGCATCAGGCCCGAGGCGTCGAATCCGACGGTGTTGATGCCCGTACCGGTGCCGCGGGTGGGGCCGTTGACACCGCCGCCGGCCCAGGAGAACGGCACGCCGCGCTGCGAAAGACCACGCTGGACCACGATGTCGGTGACCTGCTGGTAGTCCATCTGCCTGGCGCCAGGGTCAGCCGCGGCGAGGCCGGCGGTGGCCATCGGGGCCACCAGCATGGCCAGACCGATGGCGAAGGAGTAGATGCGTTTCATCGGAGTGCAACCTCTCTGGACTCTGTCGGGTCTACGGCGACGACCCCCACGCTGGGGTCGAACGCCGCCTCATGACATGCGAGAACGTGAATCAGTGGTTAACCGTTGAATCACACCAGTCACTACAGTAACTTTTACAACAGAAGTTGCCCGCGGAAAATAGCTGGTGAGCCCCACGGGGGATTTTTTGTCGGACCGTGACCGGATGGTGACTGGCGCGTCCAATCCCGCATGCGTTGTTGTGATTTCGGTCTCAAATCGGTGTCCGGTCGCAAGGTTCGCTGAACCAACCAAGCGGCGACGGCGTGCTCAGTGCCAATAACGCTGGCTGAAGACCGTGAGCATGGAGCCGGCCACGGAGCTGACCACGAGGCTGGCGAGAGCCAAAACCGGCCAGAAGGACATGTACCAGCCCTTCAAGAGGGAAACGAACGGGCCGATTCCGGCCGCGGCAACCGCCGCGCCGATACCGCCCCACACGACCGGATAGATATACAGATCGATTCCATATGGCACCAGCCCGCATGTCTCGTCCGTGCACACGTCCGCCAGGAAGCCATAGAGCTTCGATGGCCAACTTGTGGCCGTGGCCAGGACGATGAGCAGGGTCAGTAGGACGACGGTGCAGACCACGTCCCAGGCGGCAACCCGCAGCCGAATGATCTTTGGTGGCTCGGGGCCGGGGTCGTCCGAGTCGTAGGGCACCGCCGGAGGCTCGGCGGGGCCGTCCGGGTAGGGGTTGTCGGGCTGACGCGGCGAAGCCATGCCGTTAGATGCTTCCCGATGGTCGGGGTTTGTGCGACCCGACTGCTTTACGCTCGGTCTCTATGCCTGCGGCGACACCCGGGTTGACGCCCGAGCAAATCAGTGCGATCGACACCGCGCATCTGTGGCACCCCTACAGCACCATCGGCAGCGAGTCGCTAGCGCCCGTGGTGGCCGTCGGCGCCCGCGGCGCCTGGTTGACGCTGGTCAGAGATGGCAAGCCGATCGACGTGCTGGATGCGATGAGCTCCTGGTGGACGGCGATTCACGGTCACGGCCACCCGGTGCTGGACGCGGCGCTGGCCTCGCAGCTGAGCGCCATGAACCATGTCATGTTCGGCGGGCTGACCCACGAGCCCGCGGCCCGGTTGGCGCAGCTGCTGGTGGAGATCACCCCGGTGGGATTGGAGACGGTTTTCTTCAGCGACTCCGGGTCGGTGTCGGTCGAGGTCGCAGTCAAGATGGCGCTGCAGTACTGGCGCAGCCGCGGCCGCCCCGGCAAGCACCGGCTGATGACCTGGCGGGGCGGCTACCACGGAGACACCTTCACGCCGATGAGCATCTGCGATCCCGATGGCGGCATGCACTCGCTGTGGACCGACATCCTGGCGCGGCAAGTGTTCGCCCCGCAGGTACCGCGGGACTACGACCCCGCCTACGGCGCGGCGTTCGAGGAACAGCTGGCTCGGCACGCCACCGAACTGGCGGCCGTCGTCGTCGAACCCGTTGTGCAGGGTGCCGGCGGGATGCGCTTCCACGACCCGCGCTATCTGCGCGACCTGCGCGACATCTGCCGTCGTCACGAGGTGCTGCTGGTTTTCGACGAGATCGCGACCGGCTTTGGGCGCACCGGTGAGCTGTTCGCCGCCGACCACGCCGGGGTAAGCCCGGACATCATGTGCGTCGGCAAGGCGCTCACCGGCGGGTACGTCAGCCTGGCCGCCACTTTGTGCACCACCGACATCGCGCACACCATCAGCGCTGGTGAGGCGGGCGCGTTGATGCACGGGCCCACATTCATGGCCAATCCGCTGGCCTGCGCGGTGTCGGTGGCCAGCATCGAGGTGCTGCTCGGCCAGGACTGGCGATCGCGGGTCGCCGAAATAGCCGCCGGGCTGGCCGACGGACTCGAACCCGCCCGGGCACTGCCTGGCGTGACCGACGTCCGGGTGTGCGGTGCCATCGGCGTCATCGAGTGCGACCAACCCGTCGACCTGGCCGTCGCCACCCCCGCGGCGCTGGACCACGGCATCTGGCTGCGTCCGTTCCGCAACCTGATCTACGCGATGCCGCCGTTCATCTGCGGGCCCGACGAGATCGCGCAGATCACCTCGGCGATGGTCGAGGTGGCCCGGCTCGTCAGCTGAAACAGCAGCTCAGAGC
>DASZKQ010000310.1:0-7538 GCA_035552835.1 Mycobacterium sp.
GCGTGAGCGGCGGGCTCGGGTGATCACCGCAGACGGCGAACTGCAGGCGTCTGCAAAATTGGCCCAAGCGGCCGAGGCGATGACCGCGCACCCGGCTGCGCTTCAGTTGCGGCTCTTGGAAACCGTGGTCGAGGTCGCCGCGGAAAAGAACTCCACCCTGGTGCTTCCCTTCCCCGTCGAACTGCTGCGGTTCTTGGAACGAGCAACACCGGAAGCATCCAGGAGCCCTGACGACGAAGCCGCTACGCCCTCGACCTCGGCCGCGGTGTCGAAGAGCGAGATGCCGAAGCTGGACCCGCCACAGATCCCGGACGACGCCAGCGGTCTGGAAGTCGGCACACGCACACGCTGACTCTCGTCGAATTACTCTCTGGCCCAACAAATCTCACGGAACCGCTGTGTGGCTATGTCGCGGCGTGGCCGGCCCGCGCAGCAGCGCGTCGTGAGGCTTCTGCGTGCTCGGCGGCGCTGACCACCACCGCGTCAGACCCGGGGTACACCGTCGCCTCGTGCCCGGTCACCAGCCAACGCACCACGTATGGCGGAGAGCCGTCTTGAGAGCGCACCTCGATGATCTCAGCATGCTGATCATGCCGTTCGGTGGTTGTGCCCTTGACCACGAGGTAGTCGCCGACATTCGCCTTCATCGCCCGCTCCGTTCTCGTCCTGGTGAGACCCCGGCCCCCTCCATCCTGCGCGCGTTCGTCACCTAACGGAAGCGCGATTAACTGCTGTTTTGAGACCCTCGACACCCGTCTATTTCGAGACCGCGTTCAGTGTTGTTCGGGCCTGGTCGATTTGGTCGTATGCGTACGCCGCGATGGCGGTGGTGGTCATCGTCTCACCCTTGCGGGCGAGCGATTCGTAGGTCGCCTCGCCGAGAACGTCGCGGAGGTGGGTGATCAGGGTGTTGAACTCAGCAAGCATTGCGGTGTAGGGGATGACGGCGAACCCGGTCATGGTGGCCGCTGGTTCGTAGCGTCCGAGCCGGTCGAACACGGCGGCGAGGATTGAGAGGGAGCCGCGCACCGAGGTGGTGTTGCCCGCGTCGTGGTAGGTGCGGATCGCCAGCGTGATGTAGTCGAGCGCGGCCAGCGGGTCGCCGTATACGGCCTCGAGGCGGCACAGACTGACCGCCAGGATTGACTCGGTGGAGCGGTTGCCGCTGTCCGGGGCGATCTACCAGGCCCCGACGCAGGGCGTCCAGCGAGGCGACGGGATCGGCATCGCGGAAGGCGGCGGCATAGCTGAAGGCGGCGTGGTGGACGTAGAGCGCGAGCGAGAGCATAGCGGGGTTGTGGGTGGCCTCGGCGGCGTCGATCAGGCCGGTCGCGGCGGCCATCGCTTCGTCATGGGACCCGGCGAGCGTCAGTGCGAGGACCAGCCATGCCGTGATGGCTGTATGGGTGTCGCGACCACGTGCGAGCTGGGCGTGGCACCATTCGACACTCCGTTCGGGCTGGCCGATTTGCAGATACGCATTGGCAAGCACGGCCTCGGCGCGGAACGGCACCTCTTCGTAGCGGCCACTGGCGATCAGCAGCTGGGCGGCATCGCCGTAGCGGACGGCGTCATCGGTCCTACCAACCTGGCAGCACTGCGTTGCCATCACATACAGGGCGGCGAGCCGGGGATGGTCGGCGATGCGGGCGGGTTCAATGAGTTCTTCGGCCCAGGCTATCGCCTCGCGATTTTCGACCAGTACGCCGAGGAGCGCCGCATACGTGGCGATGATGGCGGCGGTGTCCAGATCGCCCTGGTCGGCGGCCCACCGAAACGCGGTGCGCAGATTGGCCAGCTCGATTGTGAACCAGTCGTACGCCTCACGCTGGCGGGGACTGTCCCACAGGGCCAGGATGTCGGCTTCCCGCCCGGCGAAGTAGCGGGCATGCGCTGTGCGGGCTTCGGTCGTCGCCCCGCTGGCGACGAGTTGCTCCTCGGCGAACTGGCGGATCGTCTCCAGCATCGAAAACCGGGTCCGCCCCGAAGACCGGTCAGCGACCAACAGCGACTTGCGCACCAAGGCATCGAGCAGATCGAGAATGGCATAGTCGTCGATGTCCTCGGATCCCGCTACGGCGCAGGCGCTTTGCAGATCGAATCCACCGGCGGACACCGAACACCGACCCAGCAGCGTCTGTTCGGTGTCGTCGAGGAGGTCGTAGGACCAAGCGACGGCGTGGCGCAGGGTGTGGTGGCGCTCCAGACCGCGCCGCGACCCGACCAGCAGCCGGAACCGCTGATCGAGCCGATCACGCACCTCGCCCGCGGTCATGGCCGCCATCCGCGAGGCGGCCAGTTCGATGGCCAGCGGGATCCCGTCGAGGCGGCGGCAGATCTCCACCACCGCGGCCGCCTCGCCAGCGTCGCCCACCGTGAAGCGCGGCGAAACATGCTGCGCCCGTTCGACAAACAAGGCCACCGCAGCCGAGTCGACGCCCGCGCCGACGTCCAGCGAGGGCACCGGCCACAGCCGCTCGTCGGCGACGCCTAGCCCTTCACGGCTGGTGGCCACAATCTTGGTCGTGGCCGAGGCCGCCAGGATGGCCTCGATCAGATCGGCCGCCGCATCAAGGAGGTGTTCGCAGTTGTCGAACACCAACAGCCGCACCCTGCCCTCTAGGGCGGCGGCCACGCTTTCGGCCACGCTGCGGCGGGGTTGTTGGGTGATGCCCAGCACCGCGGCGACCGCGTCGGGCAACGCCGCCGGATCGGTGACTGCGGCCAGCTCGAAAAACCAGACCCCGTCGGGAAATTCATCGCGCAGACGTTCCGCTACTTCGAGCGCCAGCCGGGTCTTGCCGACCCCGCCCACCCCGGTCAGCGTGACCAGCCGATGAGCCTTCACCGCGGCTTGCACCTCGCCGGCCTCGGACTCGCGCCCGATGAAACTCGTCGTCTCAGGGCGCAGATTCCCCGGACTCACATCTAGCGCCCGCAGGGCCGGGAACTCCGTGCGTAATCCTGCAGCTCGTACCTGGAACACCCCGATTGGGGTCGGCAGATCCCGCAATCGCCGCGGCCCCAAATCCACCATGTCCACTCCACTGAGCAGACCCGCCGTCGAGTCGGCCAACAGGATCTGACCACCATGCCCGGCTGCCATCACGCGTGCGGCCCGATTCAAAGCCGTTCCGAAATAGTCGCCCTCACGCAGCTCGGCTTCGCCGGTCGCCAGCCCCATCCGCACCGGCAACTCCAGCGCCTGCTGCGCGGCCACCGCCGCATCCACCGCCGAGCGGGGCGAGGCGAACGCGGCACACACCCCGTCACCGGTATGCTTGAACAACCAGCCCCCGTGCGCCGCAATCGCCCCACGAAGTACCAAGTCGTGCGCGGCCAGCGCCACCCGCATCCCCTCGGCGTCGGTCTCCCACCGACGGGTCGAACCCTCGACATCGGTGAACAAAAACGTCACTACGCCCGAAGGAGCAGCGGCCGCAGGAGCGGACACCCTCGCAGAATGTCACAACAGATACGCTGCCACCTTGCACATCGGCGGATTCGGCGCGGCCACCGACATCGCGCCCTACCAGGCTCCGGCCGCCAAACCCGCCAGCGTCTCGACTCCTCGGCCGCGAAGCCGCCGGCGCGGCGATGGCGCTGTGGGCCAGCGTGCAAGCCTTCGGCGGCGACACGACGTTCGTCACCGTCACCGTGGTGACGATGGTCGGTGGAACCCTCGCCTCGGCCGCCCCCACCCCCGGCGGTGTCGGCGCCGTCGAAGCCGCGCTGATCGGTGGGCTGGCCGCCTTCGGCGTACCCGCGGCCGTCGGCGTGCCGTCGGTGCTGCTTTATCGGGTGCTCACCTGCTGGCTACCGGTCTTCGTCGGCTGGCCAGTGATGCGGTGGCTGACGGACAAGGACATGATTTAGCGCGTGGCTGCGCGTAGACTTCGAGTATGCATTACATAACCGAATCGTTGTCGGTCGTGCGTCTCATACTCCCGATGTATGGCACGGATCAGGATGACAGCAGCAGTCCATCGGCGTATTTCAAAGCGGGAACTTCTTGCGGCGCTCCGCAATGCCGGCCTGCCGCTGGTCACCGATCGCAACCGCGCGTACTTCGTCGGCACCGATAGTCGTGGCCGCGAGTTCGAGATCATCCTCGCCGCCCATGACGATGACGACGACCTGTGGACCGCCGTGCACGCATTGCAAACCCGATACCGGAAGAACATTTGAACCATGACACGCAAGCTTGATCCCACCAAGATTCGCTTCGATGAGCACACCGTCGTAGACCTGGTCGACCTTAACGAAGAAGAGATCTACGTCGAGGGCGAGCGTCTCACCGACGAGCGTGCCGAGAAGATCGCGGCGGAAGTGCTGGCAAAGGCGCAAGCCATGAACCTGCGACCTGGCGGCAAGTCGTTGTCCGGTGATGGAAAGCATTCACCGGTGGTGCAGGTTCGGGTGTCCGAGCGGACACGCGACAAGTTGCGAGCGATCGCGAAGGCCCGCGGCATGAGCGTCTCGAAGTTGTCCCGAAAGGTGCTCGACCAGTTTGTTGAACGCGAGATACCGGGCTGACGAAGGACGAGACGATCTAGGTCGACTGCGCCGGGCAGTCGAGCAGGAGTCGGACGCTACGGCGTTTTAGTCCGAGACTTAATTCCTGAGACTGACTTTCGAGACAGAGCGACCTGCGAAAACAGCGCGTTGCGACGGTCTGCGACGCCGTCTCATATGTCACGTACGAGACGGGCTGGTCGCTATCGCAATGGGCTGGGTAGCAGCCAGACCAAGAAGATGGCTACTTCGGGAATCGATGGAGCGCTAGCTTCGATAGTCATTTGCACCCATCCGAGTAGGGGCCTAACTCCACATCAGGTGAGGATTAAACGCCCGCGGTCAACCGTTCGCACCGGTGGATGTTCCCCTCTAGCCGAAGGAAATAGATGACCCAACAGGTTGTTCTCATTACCGGCGCCCTCACCGGCATCGGCCGCGCTACTGCTGTGGCATTCGCCGGCAAAGGCGCCAACGTGGTCGTGTCCGGCCGCCACGACGACAAAGGCCAAGCCCTTGTCGCGGAGTTGAAAGCGCTTGGAGCCGAGGCAGAATTCGTTCGGGCCGACGTTACGAATGAAGACGAAGTCCGCAACCTTGTCGACAAAGCAGTCGCGAGATTTGGCCGTCTCGATGTTGCCGTCAACAACGCCGGCTTGGAAGGCGAGACCGGCCCGATCCAGGACGCCACCGTCGAAAACTTCAAGGCCGTCCACGACACCAACGTTCTCGGCGTATTCCTGAGCATGAAGTACGAACTGCGCGCGATCGCCGGCCAAAGCAGCGGCAGCATTGTCAACATCGCCTCGACCTACGGGCATAAGGCGGCCGCTAGTGCGGCGGCCTACGTAAGCAGCAAGTTCGCAGTGGAGGGTCTGACCAAGACGGTCGCGCTCGAGCAAGGGAATTCAGGTATTCGAGTGAACGCGGTCGGGCCCGGGCCGATCGACACCGCCATGCTCGACCGCTTCACCGGCACCGCGGAGGGCAATGACGCGCTGATAGCGACCGTGCCTTTGCTTCGCAGGGGAAATCCTGAGGAAATCGCCAACGCCATTGTGTTCATTTCGTCTCCCGAAGCCTCCTACATCTCCGGCACGGTATTCGAAGTCGACGGCGGCCTGTCGGCAGCCTGACCTCGTCGGCGAGTAGCGCGCCAGGTTCGCGGCTCGGCTAGCCGCTCGACGTTGTCGGCGAAGGCGTCGTCGGGGTGCGACGGACCGTAGTGTGCACAAAGCGTCCGACACAAAGTTCTGCCAATGTCACGCTGATGGGGTCGGCTGGCTCGCTCCACGGTTAGTTCCCAATGTCACGCTGATGGGGTCGTCTCCACGGTTCGAGACACCCTCATATCTCGTCTTTATCGAGACATCGGCAAGGGCGTCACCGTTCCTGATTAGTGAGCAGGAGTGAGTCCTGTGCGGCCCGAACGGTGTTGGCCGCTGGCGGTGGGTGTTGTCCGGTGGACCGGCACGCCTCGTCGTCGTTGTGGGCGTGGCGGTGAGCCGGAACTACGGCACCGTCGTGGTGTGGTGCTCGGCTGGTGATCGGGCCTGGCCGGTGGTGTGCTCGCACTCGTCCGCTGTCGGGTGCGGGGTCCTGCCGGTCGTCGCCTGATCGCCTGGCCGAGGCCACGTCTGCCGATCGCGACCGCCGCGCCGTGGTGGCCGGTGACCGTCGTGGGATCGGAAGTCTGTTGTTGGAGGGGTTTTCGCCAATGCTGCGCGCCCCAGCGGCTGGTGTAGGCCGGGTCGACACCGATGACCGCGATGCCGCGCCGCGCGGCCATACCGCTCAGCCGGGTCCGGAACTTTCGGGTGGGGATCCCGGCCACGGTGCGGCGTAGCCGTTTCCCATGGCGGCCGCGGCCCAGCGTTTCGCGGCCGGTGGCGCGCGCGTCGGCGAAGTCCAGATTCTCCACCACGATCGCCGAGCAGTTGTGCTGCTGGGCGTGATTGAGCAGCGCGGTGATCGCCGCGCGCACCCGGCCATCGCGCCGCGACGCCGACAAGCCAGCAGTGATCACGTCAATGCTGACCGGCTCACCGACCGGATTGCCCGAGTTGTCGAGCACGCAGGCCGCGAGGTGGCCGTCGTTGAGATCCACACCCAGCACCGGCCCGATACGCAACTCGGCGAGCTCGGGGGCTGGCGCGGGGCTGGTGGCCCAGGACGCGGCCAAATACCAACGGCCTCTTTCTGGATCGAAGGTGATGTCGTAGCGCACCGCTTGTCGCGCCGTGACCCGTTCGGCCCATTCCTGGCCGCGGTGGCTGAACCGCACCGGCGCGGCGATCACCACATGCGAACCCAGCTGGGGCGCCAATGCGGCCGGGGTCTTAATGCGTAGCCAGCCCGCTGCGTCGACGCGGATGGTTTCATTGCCGCCGGCCTTGCCCGACTCACCGTCAGCGGTCAAAAACAGTCGTGCCGCGTCCCAGCGGTCCCGCCACTGCCGCTCGCTAATGTCCGCCTGATCAAGGTGGGCTCGGTTGCGCCACAACCCTTTTCCACCGACCGTGATCGACGGCCGCCCGGCCGTCAGTGCCCGCTGGGCATCACCGAGCCGCTGGCGCAGCCGCGCCAGCCGGCGGGTCTTGGCGAATCGCTCCGACGCACTGCGATAGCCGCGACGTCGCTGCGACCGCCCCCGCCGGCTGGACTCATCATCGTTGACCGGTGCCAGTTCGCCGGGACGCAGCGCGCACCGGGCCTCCAACACCTCCACCGCGGCACCCAGATCGGCCACATGCGCTGCCAAACCGCGCATCCCCAGCTGGTACTGGTCCTCCACAGCGCGGGTGATCGCCCCCGCCCACCGCGACGACGACACCGCCGTCAGCGCCCGCTTACGCTCCGCACGCCACGCTGCCTGGGTCTTGCGATCCAATCGCCCCAGCCGAATCCGCTCGGCCAGCTCACCGCGATATAGCCCACCCAGCACCATCCCGACCACGGCCAGCGCGTCCGCCTCGGCGTTGGTCAAATCGATCCGGGTCCGGATCCGCACACCCGCCGGCGCC
>DASZKQ010000311.1:0-4520 GCA_035552835.1 Mycobacterium sp.
GCATCCTTTGGGCTCTCGGTGCTCATCTGGCAGGACCTTTTCGGCATGAAAATCCACTGGCTGGTGATGCTGATGTCGGTCATCATCCTCTTGGCTGTCGGATCGGACTACAACCTGCTGCTGGTCTCCCGGATCAGGGACGAGATCCACGCCGGACTCAAGACCGGAATGATCCGGTCCATGGCCGGGACGGGTGGAGTGGTGACCTCTGCGGGCCTGGTGTTCGCCGTCACCATGGCCTCCATGCTCGGAAGCAGTCTGGTCATTGTCGCTCAGCTGGGTTCCACCATCGCCATCGGCCTCCTGCTCGACACCCTGATCGTGCGCTCGCTGCTGATGCCCTCGATCGCCACACTGCTGGGACGGTGGTTCTGGTGGCCGCAAGTTGTTTACCCCCGCGGCGACCATAACCGGACCCGGATTCAGCAGCCGACCGACGAGACCGTCACGACCGAGCCGCTCCCCGCGGGTGCCACGAGTTACCAAGGGCGGCAATGGGATTAGCGAAGATGGCCTTTGTGAGCACAGGCGACGCACGCGAGCGCATCCTGGCCGCCGCTGAACGCTGCATCGATCGCCACGGAATCCGCAAGACCACGATGGACGACATTGCATCCGAGATTGGATTGTCGCGACCCAGCGTCTACCGCTACTTCGCCGATCGGGACGATCTGCTCGCCGAGCTGATCTCACGGCACGGGCGCGCGCTGGTCGACCGCGCACACAAGACGATCTCCCGGCAGAACAGCCTCCCGGATCAGATCGTCGAGAGTGTCCTCTACGTCGCCGACCACGCCCGCCGCGACCCGATCATGCGGCACTCGATCGACCCCAATGGCACCAGCCTTGGTCGACGAATGATCGCTTCGCGGATGGCGGAGATGCTCAGAGCCGATTGGTGGGATCCCTTCCTCGACACCGCCGTCGCGAACAATGAACTGCCACCGGGGCTGCCCCGGTCGGACATCCACTTGTGGCTGGGCAATGTTGCGAAGACGGTGATGCGCGGTCTCGAGGATGGTGACGGCGACGTCAAGCGCTACCGGTCCATCCTTCGTCGCTTCGTCGCCCCAGCCTTCGTCAGCGCAATCGCGCCGGTGAGCGCGTGCCACGTGAGTGGCGTGACCCGGCCATAAGGCATTTCTATTTGCGCTAGCGCCGGCGCTATCACAAATAGAACTCACCTTGTGGTCTGTCGCGCAACGGGCTGACCGGGCACATGGCCGACCTCCTCAGCTACCGGCGATCCAGGCCGCTTCCTCCCCCGGTTCGGGTAGCACGCGCCCGCCTTCGACGGCGAAACTGGCCGGGCTGCTCTCGAAGACAACGAGCACCCGCTCCGCGGGAACGCCCGCGATCCGCGTTACGGCTGCGGCGATTTCGGTGGCCAGGCGCGTGACCTCGGTTTTCGGGTGGCCCTCTCGTATCCAGCCGCTGACGAGGACTGGACTGGCCGGCCCCCCGTCGGTGTAGACGTTGTCGGCGGGGAGTTCGTGGAAAACCACATTGACGTAGGTGCTCGGCACGTGGTTGATCTCCGAGTGGATGGTCGCAATCTCACCCGCCAGCGCCTTCTTGGTCTGGGCGGACAACGTCGATTCTGTTGTGGTGCAGGTGTAGATCGGCACGGTCGCTCCTGCGTCAGCCTAGATGCGCGGCCTGCACTTTGGTCGGCACTACGATCACGGTGGGCCCGTCGGCCTTCAGCGCGGCATCGAATTCGTGGGCGAGCTTTTCGCAGTTGTCCACATTGACCGCGCGGCACCCGAAACCCGTTGCGATGGAGGTGATATCGAGTCCCGGCAAGTCCAGTGCCGGCACGCCGGGTGTCTTTTCCAAAACCGCGAACGACTTCAGGATCGAGTATTCGCCGTTGCGCATCGCGACGAACACGATCGGTAGCCGGTGTTGGGCGGCGGTGTAGAGGGCCTGCACCGAGTATTGGAACGACCCGTCGCCGATGGTGGCAAGCACGTGGCGCTTGACGCCACGGGCGCGGTCCCCCAGGGCGACGCCCACCGCCGCGGGCAACCCCCAGCCGATACCGCCGCTGGCAGTGGCGAAAAACGACCCCGGCCGGGTGCTGGGCAGGAATCGCAGTTGTTGGGCCATCGTCGACGTCGATTCGGTGACCAACGGCGAGTCGGCGGGCGTGACGGTTCTCAAGGTGGACCACACCGCATCCGGCTCCAGTGGTGCCGACCCGGTCACGTCAACCGCGGCGGTCGGCGCCTTCGCGGCCGGCACCGGCCGGTCGCTGTGATCGTCGATCAGGTCCGCCAATTGCTCCAAGGCCACAAGGGTGTCACCGAGCAGGCTGTCGCCGACCGGCGCCGCACCGGCCAGTCCCGGATCGGCGGTGATCTGCAACAGTTCGGTGCCCTCGGGCAGGTACTCGCCAGCAACGTACGGGTAGTACCGGAAGACCTGCGCCCCGATCACCACAACCAGGTCATGGCCGCGCAGCACCTCGGTGACACCGGCGATGGTCATCGGCAGCTGTCCCTGGAATAGCCGGTGATCCTCGGGGAAGGATGCCCGGTCGGGCAGCGGGCCGCTGTACACCGGCGCGCCAACCAATTCGGCGAACGCCACGCCGGCGTCCCAGGCTCCGGCGCGATCGACCTCCGGCCCAAACACCAGCAGTGGCCGCTGCGCACCGTTGATCCGCTCGGCGAATCCGCGCAGCCGGTCGGCATCGGGGCTGACCCGGTGACTCACCGTGCGGATCACGGCCGGACCCAGCGCGGGCTTGTCCCAGTCATCAAGCGGGATTGACAAAAACACCGGGCCGGCCGGTGGCTGTAACGCCACCGCGTAGGCGCGCATGATCGCCGCTGGCACGTCCTCGGCGCGCTTGGGCTCATACGCCCACTTCACCCACGGCTGCGGAAACACAGTTTCGTCCTTGTTGGTCAGATATGGCTCGCACAAGACCATTTCGCGGGTCTGCTGACCGGCCGTGACGATCAGCGGGGTGTTGCCCTTAGCCGCCGCCACCAGGTTACCCATCGCGTTTCCCATCCCCGCAGCGGTGTGCACATTGACCAAGGCGGGCTTGCCGGTGGACTGGGCGAATCCGTCAGCCATGGCCACCACCGACGCCTCCTGCAATCCCAGGACATAAGTGAAGTCGTCGGGGAAGTTCTTCAAGAACGTCTCCTCGGTAGAGCCCGGGTTGCCGAACACTGTCGTCAGCCCAAGCTCACGAAGCAGCTCGTAGGTCACCTCGTGGACGGTTTTCGCGTTTGCCATCGTCCTGCCGGTCCTTCCGTGTTTGTTGCGGCTTCGTGACGCACGTCGCCGACACTAGATTCGTCGAGCCGGTGTTGTCGATGTCCTGGACGACAACCGTGCCCGCCGGTCGCTGTTGCCGCCCACAAGCGGCACGCGATCTCATCGACGGCGATCGCATGTCGTGTTGGAATGTCTGACCATGTACGCGATTGAGGTCGAGCAAACCGGCGGTCCGGAGGTCCTTTCTTACGTCGAGAAGCCGCGGCCCTCCCCCGGGCCCGGTGAGGTGTCGATCAAAGCCGAGGCGATCGGCGTGAATTTCGTCGACACGTATTTCCGGTCCGGGCTGTATCCACATGAACTGCCGTTCGTCCTCGGCGCCGAAGTGGCCGGCACCGTCGCCGCGGTGGGCGAGGGTGTGACCGCACTGCGCCTGGGTGACAGGGTCGCTACCGCCGATGCCGTCGGCGCCTACGCCGAACACTGTGTCGCGCCAGCCGATGTCGTGGCGTCGCTGCCGGATGCGGTGACCTCGGACGTCGCCGCGGCGGCCATCCTCAAGGGCATGACCGCCCACCTGCTGATCAAGTCGGTGTATCCCGTGCAGCGCGACGACACGGTGCTGCTGCACGCCGGGGCCGGCGGGGTGGGCCTGATACTGACGCAGTGGGCGACCGCCCTTGGGGCGCGGGTCATCACGACGGCCTCCACGGAGCACAAGGCGGAGCTGTCGCGCCGGGCGGGCGCGGTGGAGGTGCTCGATTACCCCGACGACGCCCAGCAGTTCGGCGCCGGGGTTCGACGGCTCACCGGCGGCAAGGGCGTCCCCGCCGTTTACGACGGCGTGGGTAAGTCGACGTTCGACGCCAGCCTCGCCAGCCTGGCGGTCCGGGGCACGCTTGCGCTGTTCGGCGCGGCCAGCGGTCCGGTGCCCCCGGTGGACCCGCAGCGGCTCAACGCCGCCGGCTCGGTGTATCTGACCCGCCCGTCGCGGCCGCATTTCATGCGCACACGCGACGAGTTCACGTGGCGCACAAGCCAACTGTTCGATGGGATCGCCAGCGGCGCCATCACCGCGACCGTAAGCGCCCGTTACGCACTCGAGGACGCGGCCCAGGCCCACCGCGACCTGCAGGCCCGCGAGACCGTCGGCTCGGTCGTGCTCACGCCCTAAGCGGCGTCGGGGTTCTCCAGGACGACGGCCACGGCTTGTCCCGAGCCTATGCATACCCCGACGGCGCCATAGCGCGCGTGGCGTTCGCGCAGTTCAAGCGCGAGGGTCA
>DASZKQ010000312.1:0-8727 GCA_035552835.1 Mycobacterium sp.
AACAGGTCGTCGGAGTCGGCGGAGGTGATGAACCGCTTCACGCCGTCGATGTGCCAGGAGCCGTCGTCTTGCTGGACGGCCTTGGTCCGGCCGGCGCCGACGTCCGAGCCGGCGTCCGGCTCGGTGAGCACCATGGTCGAACCCCAGCCGCGCTCGGCGGCCAGCACGGCCCACTTCTTCTGCTCTTCGGTGCCCAAGTGGTGGAAGATCTGGGCGAATCCCGCGCCGCCGGCGTACATCCACACCGCCGGGTTGGCGCCGAGCAGGTGTTCGTGCAGCGCCCACAGCATCGCCTTGGGCATCGGCATGCCGCCCAACTCCTCGTCGAGGCCAACCTTGTCCCAACCGGCGTCGATGACTGCGCGCACCGACTCTTTGAAGCTTTCGGGCAGCGTCACGGAGTGGGTTTCCGGGTCGAAGACCGGGGGATTGCGGTCCGCTTCGACGAAGGACTCGGCGACCGGGCCTTCGGCCAGCCGGCTCATCTCCGTCAGCATTTCGCGGGCGGTGTCGGCGTCGAGCTCGCTGAACGCGCCGTCGCCGAAGGACTTGTCAACGCCGAAGACCTCAAACAGGTTGAATACCTGGTCGCGGACGTTGCTCTTGTAGTGGCTCACTGGTTCCTCCTCGATGAGAACGCCACCTTATGGTTGGGTACTAAGGCTAAGTTACCCACCAGTAACACCGATAAACTATACCCATCGGTAACCCCGATGCAACCGAGTGTGAGCTAAATTTCATCGGCTAATTAACCAACTAGTTGGGTCCGCGTTGATCGAGACAATCGCACACCGGTTGACCTGCGGCGATGATGGGTAGGTGGCAATTGTGTCGACCGTCACGGCGCTGCCCGAAGTGGACCTGCGCCACCCTCCTGGCCAACTGCGGAGCCGCCTGCGCGAGGCGGCCCACGAGGTGGGCTTTTTCTACCTGACCGGCCATGGCGTGCCCGCGGCGCTGACTCGCCGGGTGCTGGCGGCGGCGCGACGGTTTTTCGCGCTGCCGCGGGCGGAGAAGGACGCCGTCGCGATGGTGCGCAGTCCGCATTTCCGTGGCTACACGCGGCTGGGTGGCGAGCTGACCGGCGGCGAAGTGGACTGGCGCGAGCAGATCGACATCGGCCCGGAGCGCAACCCGGTGGGCGGTCCGGGCAAGCCTGACTATCTGTGGCTGCAGGGTCCCAACCAGTGGCCGGCCGGGTTGCCGGAGCTGCCTCGGATCATCGCCGACTGGGACGCGGCGCTGGCCGCGGTGGCCCGCAGGTTGTTGCGGCATTGGGCGGCGTCGTTGGGCAGTCCGCCGGACGTTTTCGAGGCCGCCTTCGCCGCGACACCGGCGACCCTGATCAAGATCGTGCGTTATCCGGCGATGGCGGCAGGCTCGCAGGGAGTGGGCGCGCATCGCGACGCAGGAGGGCTCACCCTGCTGCTTGCCGAGCCGGGCAGTCGGGGATTGCAGGTGCGGCCAGGCCGGAGCGGCGACGGCTGGATCGACGTCCCGGTGCGCGACGGGGCGTTCATCGTCAATATCGGCGAGCTGCTGGAGCTGGCGACCGGCGGCTATCTGCGTGCAACCGAGCACCGGGTGAACCTGCGTCATGCGGCTGATCGGATCTCGGTGCCCTACTTCTTCAACCCGCGGTTGGATGCACAGATCCCGACCTTGTCACTGCCCGCGGACTTGGCAACGCGAGCAAGCCCGCGCGCGGACCCGTCCGATCCCATTTTCTCGGTTTACGGCCGCAACGCCTGGAAGAGCAGGTTGCGGGCCCATCCCGACGTCGCCGTTGCGCACGGCTACACGTCCGGCGAGTAGGGTCAGCAATGCAAAATTCCGTCGATGCGAATGAAGCCCGGTGAATGCACCTGAGAAGCTGACGCCGTCGTCACTGCGCGAGGCCTTCGGCCATTTCCCGTCCGGCGTGATCGCCATCGCAGCCGAAGTCGACGGAGTCCGAGAAGGGCTGGCGGCCAGCACGTTTGTCCCGGTGTCGCTGGATCCGCCATTGGTGTCGTTCTGCGTGCAGAACATCTCGACGACCTGGCCGAAGTTGAAAAGCGTTCGCGCCTTGGGGATCAGCGTTCTGGGCGAGGCTCACGACGAAGCCGCCCGCGCACTTGCCGCCAAAACGGGCGATCGGTTCGCCGGCTTGGAGACAGTGTCCAACAGCAGCGGCGCGGTTTTCATCAAGGGCACCAGCGTCTGGTTGGAAAGCGCAATCGAGCAACTCATTCCCGCCGGGGACCACACAATCGTGGTACTGCGGGTAAGCGATGTTCAAATCGACGCGGATGTCGCGCCGATCGTGTTTCACCGCAGCGTTTTCCGTCGATTGGGTGCCTAGTTAGGGCCGGTTGCTGAGCTCGTCCCGGTAAGCCTGGACGCGACGCTCGAGTTCCGCGGCGTCCTGCTCGCGGCCCTCCTTGTGTGCGACTTCAGCGCGTAGCGAGAGTTCGCGGATCGCCGTTCGGATGTCGTTGATGCTGGCGGGTTGTCCTAGAGTCATGGCCACCGCCTTTCGGGTTGTATGCGGCCACGCGCTGGATACCCGGATTAGCGATGGCCTAACACCCGATGCTTGTCAACGACGGAACAGCTTGTTGCCCAACCACACCACCGGATCGTGTTTGCGGTCGGCAACGCGTTCCTTCATTGGGATCAGAGCGTTGTCGGTGATCTTGATGCCTTCGGGACAGACTTCGGTGCAGCACTTGGTGATGTTGCAATACCCGAGGCCGTGCTCCTCCTGGGCCTGGTCGCGCCGGTCGAGGGTGTCCAGCGGATGCATTTCCAGCTCCGCGATCCGCATCAGATAGCGCGGGCCGGCGAACGCTTCCTTGTTGTCCTCGTGGTCGCGGATTACGTGACAGACGTTGTTGCACAGGAAGCATTCGATGCACTTGCGGAACTCCTGAGAACGCTCCACGTCCTTCTGCGCCATCCGGTACTCGCCGGGCTGTAGATCCTTCGGCGGCGCGAATGACGGGATTTCCCGGGCCTTCTCGTAGTTGAACGACACGTCGGTAACCAGGTCGCGGATCACTGGGAACGTCCGGATCGGCGTCACGGTGACTGCTTCGTCTTCGGCGAAGTTCGACATCCGCGTCATGCACATCAACCGGGGCTGGCCGTTGACCTCAGCCGAGCACGAACCGCACTTGCCGGCTTTGCAGTTCCACCGCACCGCCAAGTCGGGTGTCTGGGTCTGCTGCAGGCGGTGGATGATATCGAGCACCACCTCGCCCTCGTTCACCTCCACGGTGAAGTCCTGCAGCGCGCCGCCGGCCTCGTCGCCACGCCATACCCGCATGGTTGCGTTGTAGCTCATCAGCCTCTCCGTCCTGGGTGGTCGGCCAGCTCTTCGTCGGTGTAGTACTTCTCCAGCTCGGAGATCTCGAACGCCTCGAGCAGGTCGGGCCGCATCGGCACCTGGTCTTTGCGTGTCACCGAGATGTCGGGAATCACCTCGTCGCCGCCCGCCACGCTGCAGACCAGCAACACCTTGCGCCACGACGAGTCCATCGATGGGTGGTCGTCGCGGGTGTGGCCGCCCCGGCTTTCGGTGCGCTCCAACGCCGCCTTGGCGACGCATTCGCTGACTAGCAGCAGGTTCCGCAGGTCGATGGCCAGATTCCAGCCGGGGTTGTACTGGCGGTGTCCCTCGACGTGGATGTTCTTGAATCGTTCGCGAAGCTGGTCTAGCCGGCCGAGGGCCTCGGTGACTTCCTCGGCCTTGCGGATAATGCCCACCAGATCGTTCATCGACTGCTGCAGCTCCAACTGCAACGTGTACGGGTTTTCCGCGGTGGCGCCGTTTGTCGGGGTCTCGAAGGGGGCCACCGCCCGTTTCGCGGCCGCGTCAATGTCCTCGTCGGACACTTTCGGGCGGCTACTCAGCGCCCGCACGTAGTCGGCGGCGCCCAGGCCCGCTCGCCGGCCGAACACCAGGAGGTCCGAAAGCGAGTTGCCGCCAAGACGGTTGGAACCGTGCATACCGCCGGAGCACTCCCCGGCGGCAAACAACCCAGGGACGGTGGCAGCGCCGGTGTCGGCGTCCACCTCGATACCGCCCATCACGTAGTGGCAGGTGGGTCCGACTTCCATGGGCTCTTTGGTGATGTCGACGCCGGCGAGCTCCTTGAACTGGTGGTACATCGACGGCAGGCGCCGCTTGATCTCCTCGGGTGTCAGCCGCGACGCGATGTCGAGGTAGACCCCGCCGTGCGGGGTGCCGCGGCCGGCCTTGACTTCAGAGTTGATCGCGCGTGCGACCTCATCGCGGGGCAGCAGGTCCGGGGTGCGACGGGCCGAGTCGTTGTCCTTGAGCCACTGGTCGGCCTCTTGCGCGGTTTCGGCATACTGACCTTTGAACACTGGCGGGATGTAGTCGAACATGAACCGGGTTTGGTCGGAGTTCTTGAGCACGCCGCCGTCGCCGCGCACGCCCTCGGTGACCAGGATGCCTTTCACACTGGGCGGCCAAACCATTCCGGTCGGGTGGAACTGGACGAACTCCATGTTGATCAGCGCCGCGCCGGCGCGCAGCGCCAGAGCGTGGCCGTCACCGGTGTATTCCCAGGAGTTCGAGGTGACCTTGAATGACTTGCCGATTCCGCCGGTGGCCATGACCACCGCGGGGGCCTCGAACAAGACGAAGCGGCCGCTATCGCGCCAGTAGCCGAATGCTCCGGAGATCCGCCCCTCGTTTTCGGAGCCGTCTTTGATGAGCTCGGTGATCGTGCACTCGGCGAAGACCCGGATCCGGGCCTCATAGTCACCCAGCTCGGCGTGGTCTTCCTGCTGCAGCGAGACGATCTTCTGCTGCATGGTGCGGATCAGCTCCAGGCCGGTGCGGTCACCGACATGCGCCAGCCGCGGGTAGGTATGTCCGCCGAAGTTGCGCTGACTGATTTTTCCGTCTTTGAGGCGGTCGAACAGCGCGCCGTAGGTCTCCAGTTCCCAAACCCGGTCGGGTGCCTCCTTGGCGTGCAATTCGGCCATCCGCCAGTTGTTCAGGAACTTCCCACCGCGCATCGTGTCGCCGAAGTGGGTCTTCCAGTTGTCTTTCGGGTTGGTGTTACCCATCGCGGCTGCGCAACCGCCCTCGGCCATCACTGTGTGGGCCTTGCCGAACAGCGACTTACACACCACCGCAACCTTGAGGCCGCGTTCTCGCGCCTCGATGACCGCGCGCAAACCTGCGCCGCCGGCACCGACCACGACCACGTCGTAGGAGTGCCGTTCGACCTCAGTCATGGAACCTCACTAAACTTTCCGATATCCGTGAAACGGCTTCTCAGCCAACAAATCTCAGGTCTGGGATGGAGCCGCTGGCCACCAGCGCGATGTAGAAGTCGGCGAGCATCAGCGTGCCCAGTGTGATCCAGGCATACAGCTTGTGCCGAGTGTTGAGCATGCTGACCTGGGTCCAGATCCAGTACCGCACAGGGTGTTTGGAGAAGTGCTTGAGCCGCCCACCGGTGACGTGGCGGCACGAATGGCAGGACAGCGTGTAGACCCACAGCATGATGACATTGCCAACCATGATCACGTTGCCCAGGCCGAAACCGAATCCACCCGGTCCTTCCGCGGAATGGAAAGCGACGATCGCGTCGTAGCTGTTGATCACCGAGATAAGGCCGGCGACGTAGAAGAAATACCGGTGGGTGTTCTGGACGATCAGCGGGAACTTGGTCTCGCCACTGTAGTGGACGCGCGGCTCGGCCACCGCGCAGGCGCTGGGCGACTGCCACACCGTGCGGTAGTAGGCGCCGCGGTAGTAGTAGCAGGTCAGACGGAACAACAACAGGAACGGCAGCGACAGCGCCGCGAACGGCAGCCACCACACGTTCGGCAGGATCTGCGGCCAGAAGTCGCTGGCCTCACCGCAAGCCTTGCTGAGGCACGGCGAGTAGAACGGCGTCAGGTAGTGGTACTTCGGGACGAAGAAGTAATCCCGCTGGAATGCGCGCGCCGTCGCGTAGATGACAAATGCGGCGAAGCCCAGGTCGATCCGCAGCGGCGACATCCACCACCGGTCGGTGCGTAGCGTCCGTTGCTGGATGTCGGCGCGCGTGGGTGAAAAGACACCGGACGCAGAACGGTTCGCTGTGGGTGCGCTCATCTATTGTGATCCTCTTCGCGTGGCCTCGTCGGAGAGTACCCACAGCGAACAGCGCGCAGTTTCGCGGGGGGTAAATCAAGAACGACTGTGGCCGCCGACACCTTCATCGTCGACATCGCGCCAGAATTCGGCGTCGTATTGGGTGTCGGGGATCGCGATCTTCTCAGCCGGTTGGTCCAGGGTGTGCCGAGCCAGATCCAGCTCACCGGCGTCGATGTCGAGCAGCTCGACGTCGTTGAGGATTCGCTGGACGTCGTTCACCACGCGACGCATCGCCGGAGTGTCGCGGTACCGCGACCCCAACGACGTCACGCACCGCCGCAGGCCACCGATGAGCTCGTGCAGTTCGGCGAGTTCAGTAGTGCTGGACAACGGATCTCCCTGGAAGTGAAGGTGTCATAAATCACAGTACGTCACCCGATACTATCCAGCACACAGCGATGGCGTGAGCCAGGTCACGCCCGCAAGCAGGAGGCAGCCAGTCATGCCGGCATCGAGCGCATTGGCCGATCGAGCGACGGCGCTTTTGGCGCTGCATCAGCCGGGCAATCCGGTGATTCTCCCGACGGTGTGGGACGCCTGGTCGGCGCGAGTGGCCACCGACGCCGGTTTCGCCGCACTGACGGTCGGCAGTCATCCCGTCGCCGACTCGATCGGCAAACCCGATAACGAGGGCATGTCGTTCGACGACCTGCTGAGCCGGGTCGCCCAGATCACCGCTGCGGTGGACGTCCCGGTCTCGGTGGACGTCGAATCCGGTTACGGGCTGCCGGCTTCGCGGCTGATCGATGGGCTGCTTGGGGCAGGCGCGGTGGGGCTGAACATCGAAGACACCGTGCACAGCGAGGGCAAGCGACTGCGTTCGGCCGACGAACACGCCGAACTGGTCGGTGTACTGCGCGCCGCTGCCGACGAGGCGAAGGTCCATCTCGTGATCAACGCCCGCACCGACCTTTTCCTGCGCCAGGACGGCGACGAGTCCGACCGCCTCGAGCGGGCGGTGGCGCGGTTGCAGAAGGCTGCCAGCGCAGGTGCGGATGTCCTCTATCCGGTGGGCCGCCACAACTCGGAGACGTTGCGGCGCTTGACCACTGAGTTGCCGCTTCCGGTCAATGCGATCGCCCTACCCGATCAGGACGATCCCGCTTCCTTCGGTCCGTTGGGCGTCGGGCGGATCAGCTTCGGGCCGTTCCTGCAGGCCGCCTTGGGGAACCGGGCCAAGGAGATCCTGGCCCGCTGGGGCTAGCCCGACGACGATGCAGACCGTGTAACGGTCTGAGGTGGGGGCACCTCCCGCTTGCGGGGCCGAGTCGGGCAATCGATGTAGCCCGACGACGGCAGACCTAAGACGCCGAGAATCCGGTGGAGCCGTTGGGCCCCACCGGATTCGAGGTGATTGCGGCGCTCGCCGACTACGCAGACTACTTCGTGATCTCGATGCGCTGCGGCTGCGTCCCGGCGTAAACACCGGTGACCCGTACGGTCAGCACGCCGGCATCGTAGGACGCCGCGATGGCCTCGCCGGTGACATGCGCAGGCAGCCGGAACGACCGGTGGAACGAGCCGTAGCGGACCTCGCGCAGCGTGCGCCCGTCCTTTTCCTCGGCGTGCTCGTCGCGGCGCTCACCATGGATCACTAGGCGGCCGTGGTCGACCTCGACGTTGACGTCCTTCTCGACGTCCACGCCGGGCAGCTCCAGGCGGACTACCGCGTCCTCGCCGTCCTTGACGATCTCGGCGGCGGGGCTGAAGCCATCGGCTACCGGCTTGAACCAGTCGCTCGCGGCGGCCGGTCCAAAGAAATCGCGCATCCAGCGGTCGACATCCCAACCGGGTCGTGACCACAAGGTCAGGTTGCTCATTTGTATCTCCTCGTGCTTGGTGGTTACCGACACCTTGTCGGCCTACCCAGACAAACATGAGTCGACCACGCTTAAGTTCCACCTGGTTGTTCGCCCTGAGCGAACCGGGTCAGATCAACGCCGAGTCGAAGCTTTCATCGATCGCCAACCGGTAACCGCGTTTGACGACCGTCGCGACAATATTCCTGTCACCCAAGGCTTTTCGTAGCCGCAGCACTGCGGTGTCCACGGCATGAGGGTCGTTGGCGCTGCCCGGCAGAGTTCGTAGCAGTTCCCGTCGGGCGACCACGACGCCGGGACGGTGCGCCAATGCGCGCAGAATCGCCATCGCGGCCGGGGACAGCGACTGGAGCATTCCGTCAACCATCACGTAGGAGCCGCGGATCTCGATGCGATGGCCGGCCGCCTGCATTGCGCGTGAGCGCAGCACGGGCAGCTCCTCGGCGATATGTCTGGCCAGCGCGGCCAGTCGCATTCGTTCTGGTGACGATGTCGGAATCCCTAGGCGTACCAATGGCTGTGCGGTGACCGGGCCAATGCACATTGCCCGCACAGCGGTGCGCAGCGCGTTGAGCAGCCGGTCGGAGATGCCCAGATCGCCGGCCCGCATCAGCGTCGCTGCCACGGCTGGCGCCGAGGTGAAGCTCACGGCGTCGAAATGTTGTTGGGCGATCTGCGTGACTAGCTGGTCGAAGTCGCCTCCCGCGGGTACCGGTTTCCACCGATACACCCGGATCGGCA
>DASZKQ010000313.1:0-9792 GCA_035552835.1 Mycobacterium sp.
AACATCTCCGGTGCGGTGGAATGGCAGTACTCCTCCAGGAAGTGGTGCTCGGTCAGCCAGACCGTGGAGAAGCCGGCCTTATCGGCGACCTCGACCTCGTCGAGACAGTCCTTCAGCAGGACGTGCTCGTCGTCCGGCTGCCAGGGGCGAGGTAGGGCGAATTCGTAGAATAATGAGATTTTCAACTGGTACCTCCCGGAACAATTGAGTGAGTTGAGCTTTCACTGACGAGGTGCTTGGCCGCGACGTAGCCGAAGGTCATCGCCGGCCCGATGGTTGCACCGGCGCCGGCGTAGCTGCGTCCCATCACTGGTGCCGAGGTGTTACCCACGGCGTAGAGGCCGGCTACGACGGAGCCATCGGTGCGCAGCACCCGGGCGTATTCATCGGTGCGCAGACCACCTGATGTGCCCAGGTCGCCGAGCACGACTTGAAAGGCGTAGTAGGGCGGTCTGCCAAGCGGATACAGGTTGGGGTTCTTACACGTGGGGTCTCCGTAGTAATTGTCGTAAACGCTGTCACCTCTGTTGAAGTCGTCGTCGTGGCCACGGCGGGCCAGTTCGTTGAAACGCGCAGCGGTGTCGCGGAGTTGGCCGGCCGGCACCCCGATCTCGGTGGCGAGTTCATCCCAGCTCTTCGCCGCTTTGACCACGCCCGACTCCAGCCAAGCAGCCGGGATCCTTCGCCCGGTGGGCACCGGCCCACCCGGGATCTTCGGCAGCGGAAGATGTCCGGCGACGACATAGCGGTTGAAGGACCGATGATCGGTGATCAGCCAGCACGGAATATGGGTGACACCGGATTTTTGGCCCTCGATCATGGCGTGGCCGAAGTCCATGTACGGAGCTGCCTCGTTGATGAATCGCTTGCCGTCGCCGTTGACGATGAACTGCGACGGCATCATTCGCTCGTTGAGCATGAACTGCATTCGGCCATCGGGCCATTGGATGGCCGGGAACCACCAAGCCTCGTCGAGCAGGTCGATGGCCGCACCGACCTGCTGGCCGGCGCGGATGCCGTCGCCGGTGGCGGCGATGTTGCCGAAGCTCCAGTCCTGATCCACAACCGGCTGGTGTTCTTTGCGCCATGTCAGGTCGTGGTCGAATCCGCCGGTCGCCAGGATGACTCCCCGTCTAGCGCAGATCCGCAGCGGTGTACCATCTTTCACCACGACCGCTCCGGTTACCGAACCGTCGTCGTCAGTGAGCAGTTCCGTCATCGGCGAGTCTAGCCATAGCGGGATACCGCGGTCTCTCATCGCTAGCCGTAGCCGCGCCGCCAGTGACTGGCCGATCGCCGCGATCCGGTCCCCGAAGACTCGCGCCCGGACCATCCGCCACACCAGCTTCACCAGGACCGCCTTGCCCGCCCATGATTGGCGAACTTGGTAGAACGACCGAAGCTCCCTGGGGCCCAGCCAGATTCCCCGAGGCGCTAGCGCCAACGGCTGAAGCAGGTGCTGCTCGTCCTCCGCCAGCGTGCGCAAATCGATCGGGGGGACATTAATCGTGCTGCCGAGCTCAGAACCGCCCGGCACTTCCGGGTAGTAGTCGGCGTAGCCAGGCTTCCACACGAACTCGAACCACGGGCTGAGTTGCTCGAGGAACTCCATCATTTGCGGTGCCGAATCGACGTACTGCTGGATCCGCGCGTCGCTGACCAAGCCGTCGGTGACCCGCCGCAGGTAGTCGACAACCCCGTCCGGCGAAGGCGTGTAGCCTGCGCGGCGTTGCGCCGGCGCTCCGGGTACCCAGATGCCGCCGCCCGAGAGCGCGGTGGAACCGCCGAAGTGACTCGCCTTCTCGACGACCAGCGTGTCCACGTCAGAAGCATGGGCAGCCAAGGCCGCCGTCATGCCACCGCCTCCGGAACCGATCACCAGCACGTCGACCCGGTGGGTCATGTCGGCACCGCCGTTCTGACTGCGAAGCCGGCAATCAACTCGGCCGCCGGTTTGTAATAACGCACGCGGGTCTGGTACGACCCTGCGGACGCCAATGCAGCGAAAGCCGCGACCCAGGTACGGATTTCGTGCGCGGAGTTGCCGCCCTCTTGAGCGATGAACGAGTTTGACCACTTGTCCAGGTCGTCAAGGTGCCCGCTGTCGAGAATGTCGAGGAATCGCTGATCCCATGCCGGGTTGAGGGGTTGCAGTTCGCTTCCCCCGGCCGCGAAGCTCCGCGCCGCGTCGATTACCGCGGTTTGTCGCGCGAGCCGCTGTTCGGGGGTCATCGGCCGGCCCTGCACAATCCGTTCCGCCGCCTCCGGAGTGGCCGTTGCAAACGTCGGGACCGGCGGATCATGCGACAGTCCACCGGATCCCAGCACCAGGACCCGCTTGCTCAAGGTGGCCAGGTAACTGCCGACCGCGGTGCCGAGCGTCCGGCAACGATGGAGCGGCCCCAGCGGGGTGGCGACCGAGTTGATGAAGATCGGTATCACTGCGCGCGCCGTCGCCTCACCAAACAGTTTCTGCAGCGGTTGGATGGTGCCGTGATCGACATCCATGTTCGCCGAGATGGCGATGTCGACGCCGGCGGACAGGACTGCATTGGCGCAGCCGACCGCGAGGGACTCGGGAACGTTGAGCGACCCCGCGTAGGTGCCGTAGTCGCCGACACCCTGCGCGCGGGTACCGATGCAGAACGGTGGCATCAGCTTGTAGAAGAAGCCGTTGTAATGGTCGGGGGCGAAGATCACGACGAGCTCCGGGTCGAAGCTTTCGACGAATTCCCGTGCCTGCGCGAGTGCGGTGTCGATGTCGTCAAGGAGGTCCTGCGACGGCCCTGGCAGATTCAGTAGCGGGCTGTGAGACATACAGCACAGGGCTAGCGGCACGGTTTCCTCCCGGTGTCAAGGTGAGGACGTCTAAGAGCGAGGCGCTCAGCTCCGGTGCGAGTTGAGCGATACAGGCGCCCGCGATGCAACGGTCGGGACGCAGAAACAGTACGGACTCGTGGTGGGCGTCGAACCAGGCTTTGAGATCGCCGCAGCGGTCGCCGACCACCAAGACATCTGGGTCGTCGTGTCCGGTCCAGTGCAGCTGGGTCAGCGGCCGTGCCGCGACGAACTTCGCACCCAGCGCCTTCCAGTTCGCAAACGCTGTGGCGCCAAGGATTTCGCGCGGATTGTTGTTCCAGCACATGACGGCGAACCACCCGCCCAGCACGTCGTCGAGCAGGGCGTTCTGGCGTTCGCGGGTATCCACCCGGGGTTGCACGAAAAGGGTGCCAACCGGTGAGTCGGTACGGCGCGGCTCGGCGTGCACTGAGTGCACAATGGCCCCTTGCTCGTAGCGCGGCATCGGCTTGAACCGCATTTCCAGCACATACCGCTTGAGCGAGGGCACAATTGACGCGGATCGCACCAACAGGTCGCGAACCGCGGCAACTCGCCGGTTGGTCGGCGAGATGACGCGCCCGACCATTGTCGACAGATCGATCATCGCCCGGGCATGCTTGCGGCGTTCCACGTCGTAGGTGTCGAGCAACGCGTCATCGGCGTATCCGGTCACCACCGCGGCAAGTTTCCAACCCAGGTTCGTCGCGTCCCGGATACCGCTGTTGTAGCCCTGGCCCTGCCAGACCGGCATCAAGTGGGCGGCGTCGCCGGCGAGCAGAAGGCGATCCCGCCGAAACGCCCCGGCGATCCGCGAGTGATGGGTGTAGATCCGGTGCCGGATCACGTCGACCCGGTCGGGGTGGGGGACCATCGACGACAGCATGCGAACGAGGAAGGCTGGGTCCTCGGCTTGCTCGTCGGTCTCGTTGGCGTGAATCATGAACTCGAAGCGGCGAATTCCGTGTGCGATCGAGATCGAGGCGTAGGGGCGTTGCGGATCGGCGCCGACCTCGCTGTTGGGATGTCCGAGCGGATCGTTGGCGATGTCGACGACCAGCCAGCGGGTTGGCGACGTGGTTCCGTCGAAGGACACCCCCATCAGCCGCCGGGTGGTGCTCCGCCCGCCGTCACACCCGACCACGTAACGCGCTCGCAGCGTCTTCGGCCCACCCTCGCTGCCGAGTTCAACGGTTACCGCGTCGGCGGTTTCGTTGCATGACGTCATGGGATGGCCCCACCACACCTCGATATTCTCGAATCTGTCTAAGCCGCCTAGCAATTCGGCGTCGACCAGCGGCTGCACGAAGCCGTTGCGTTTGGGCCAGCCGAAACGCGCATCAGGCGGGGACATTTCGGCAAGCACCCGACGTTTGGCATCGACGAATCGCAATATCTGATTGGGCACCGTATGGGGCAGAATGCGATCGACCAGCCCGATCGCCTGGAAGGTGCGCAGCGACTCGTCGTCCAGGCCCACACCTCGGGGATAGTCGATCAGCGTCTCGCGTTCGTCAACCACCAGGGTGCGTACACCTTGCAGCCCAAGGATATTGGCCAGGGTCAAACCGACCGGGCCGGCGCCGACCACGACAACATCGACATCTACCTGCTTGAGCTCTTGGTTACGGGCCACCGTCAGCGCCCCAGCAGGAAATCGAGATGCAGACGGTTGAAGGTCTTGGCGTCCTCGTACTGTGGCCAGTGACCACAACCGGGCATCAGCTCAAACCGCGCGGCGGGGATCATCGACGCGATCCGCCGGCCCTCAGCGACATCGGCGGTCGGGTCATCGCTGGTCCACAACACCAGGGTGGGCGCGGTGATCGATCCATACTCCTTCGGGCCCAAGAGGTTACATGCCCGGATCTCTGGGTCCTGCAACGCCATGATGTCGCGCATCGCCGCGACAAAGCCCGGCTGGCGGTAGACCCGCTGCCGGCTCGCGACCAGATCGTCGTAGTCCTTAGACTTGTCGGCCATCAACCACTTGATCCGCGCTTGCACGGTTTCCCAGGTCGGGTTCTCCGCGGCCGCCATGGACAGCGTGATGATCCGCTGCATCACCTCGGGATCGGCCTGCGAGCCGCCTGCGGTGTTGAGGACCAGGCGGTCGACCTTGTCGGGATGGTCGACGGCGGCGCGGGCCGCCACCCAGCCGCCCAGTGATTCACCGGACAGGCTGGCACGCTCGGCGCCGATGGCGGCAAGGAACGCCATCAGGTGCTCGACATAGTGGCCGATCTCCAACGGATGACCGGGCTTGTCGGTGTAGCCGTGCCCCAGCATGTCGATTGCCCAAGTCCAGAAATGCTCGGCGTGCGCCTCCAAGTTGCGGACATAAGCCTCGGCATGACCACCGGACCCATGTAATAGGACGAGCACCGGCTTGGCCGGATCGCCCGCCTGCAGGTAACGGGTTCGCACGCCACCGGCGTCAAGGTAGCCCTGCACGAATGGGACACCCTGCAGATCGCTCCACACGCTCTCGTGCTCGGCCACCGGTTCCTCTCTCGCGCTTGCTGGGGAATTTTGTTCTCGTTTTGCGCCAGCCGTGTGTGCTAAAATCGCACACTGATGTGCACTATATATAGAGCTTCACTCTCCGCCGGTTGTCTGTCAAGGGAAGCCCAGCGCTGACATGCGGGAGACCCAGACCACGACCGCACCCGGCTCGCAGACGCTGGCCAGGGGGCTCAATGCGCTGCAGTTGGTGGCCGACGCCCCATCGGGGCTGACCGTGCAACAGGTCGCTGACGGCGTCGGCGTGCATCGGACGATCGCCTATCGCCTGCTCGCCACGCTGGCTCAGTTCCGGTTCGTGGCCAAGGGTGAGGACGGGCGCTACCGGCCGGCTGCGGGCCTGGCGGTGCTGGGCGCGTCGTTCGACCGCAACGTGCGCCAGCTGAGCGTGCCGATCCTGCGCGCCCTGGCCGACGATCTCGGCATCACGGTGTCGTTGCTCGTCGCCGAGGGCGATCAGCAGGTGGCCATCGCGGTGATCGTCCCCACCCAGGTCGCCTACCAGCTAGCTTTCCACGAGGGCAGCCGCTACCCGCTGGACCGGGGAGCCGCGGGCATTGCACTGCTAGCGAGCATGCCCACCCGCCCAGAAGAACGCGACCTCGTCGTGCGCGCCCGTGAGCAGGGCTGGGTGATCACCCACGGCGAAATCGAGCCGAACACTTACGGTCTGGCCGTCCCGGTGCACCGCGCACCGCCGTCGCCGCCGACGTGTATCAACCTGATTTCACACCGGGAAGACATGGTGATGCGGGGCAAGGACGCAGTCATCAAGGCAGCCAAGGAATTATCGGCGATACTCAGCTGACCTGAGCTAGAAGGAAAGCAAACACATGCCGTCTTGGGACCACGAGGTCGACGTCGTCGTACTCGGCAGCGGCGGTGCAGCATTCACAGCGGCATTGACCGCGGCCGCCAACGGCGCGTCGGTGGCGGTCTACGAGAAAGCCGCGACTGTCGGTGGTACCACCGCGGTTTCGGGCGGCGTGGTGTGGATCCCCGCGCATAACCGTTCGCCCGACGGGGAATTGACGGTCGATGATGCGCTGAAGTATCTGGATGCGCAGTCGTTCGGCTCGATGGATGAAGCACTGGTGGAAACGTTCGTGCGAAGCGGACCGGCGATGCTCGACTTCGTCGAAGCGCACAGTAGCTTGCATTTCGAAATCGCCGATGGTTTCCCGGATTACAAACCGGAGTTGCCGGGCGGCCGACCGACCGGCGGACGATCGCTGACCGCTGCTCCTTTCGATCTCGCTCGACTCGGCGAGTGGCGCGATCGGATCACGTCTTTCCCAGCCGACTGGTCCAACGTCGGTTTCGACGCCGAGACCCGGGCGAGGCTGCACGCGGCGGTCGATGAGAGCACCACAGACCTATGCGTGGCCGGCACCGCGCTGATTGCCGGGCTGCTCAAAGGATTGCTGGATGCCGGCGTGACGCCACAGACCAATGCGCGGGCCGAGGAGCTTCATGCCGACGGCGGACAGATCGTCGGGGTTCGGGTCAGTCACGCGGGCCACCAGCTCAACGTGCACGCCCGGCACGGCGTCATCTTGGGCACCGGTGGCTTCGAATGGGATTCGTCGTTGGTCAAAGCTTTTCTGCGCGGACCGATGCACGGCGCCGTCTCGCCGCCCAACAACACCGGCGACGGATTGCGGATGGTGATGGCCCACGGCGCCGACCTGGCCAACATGGGCGAAGCGTGGTGGGTGCCGATCGTGCAGATCCCGGGTGACACGATCGACGGGAAACAACGCAGCCGCAGCGTGCGCCTGGAACGCACCCGCCCGCGCAGCATCATCGTGAACCGGGCAGGGAAGCGATTCGTCAACGAGGCCTGCGATTACAACTCGATGGCCGGCGCGTTTCACTACCTGGATCCACGAGACGGCTATGTGAACGATCCGGCCTGGATCGTGTTCGATTCGCTTCACCTCAAGCGGTACGGCTTTCTGGGTGTCGAGCCGGGAGATCGGATTCCAGACTGGTTCTGCGGGTCGGCCGATCTCGCCGAATTGGCCGCGGGAACCGGCATTGCGGCCGACGGACTCACCCACACGATCGAGAACTGGAATCACCACGTCAGCGCCGGCTCGGATCCCGACTTCGGCCGTGGCTCAAGTGCATACGACGGCTATTGGGGCGACGAACGCGCGATGACGCTCACCGGTAAGACACTCGGCGCCGTCGATACCGCGCCGTACTATGCGGTTCCGGTCTCGGTGGGTGCGATGGGAACCAAGGGCGGGCCGCGAACCGACCGCGACGGCCGGGTCTTGCACGTCAGTGGGACGCCGATACCAGGTTTGTTCGCCGCCGGCAACGCAATGGGCGGCGTTACCGGACGGGCCTATGGGGGTGCCGGCGGAACTATAGGCCCGGCGATGGTTTTCGGATTCCGCGCCGGCTACACGGCGGCAACAGGCAAGTCGGTTGACTAGCTGAACGCTTTGGTGATGGCTGCCATGTCGAAGTAGTCACGCCAGACTGCGATCCGGTCGTTCTGCACCTCGAAGACGCCCATCACCGGTACCGGCACCTCACCGCCGCCTTTGCGGCGTAGCACGTCCGTGCGTTCGTTCATCACCACCGCGCCTTCACTGACCTGTCGGTGCACATTGAAGTCGATGCCGTCAGCTGCGGCCACAAATCCCGCGATGAATTGCTGGATCGCCTCGCGACCCTGCACAGGCTCCATGGGGATGTTGTGATACACGGCGTCTTCGGTGAAATAGCCGGCCAACTCTTCCGGGTTGGGCGACGACCACAGCTTGCAGAATTCGGTTACCAGCTCATCGGCGGAACGCGTCATGGATTCATGGAACACGTCGAGAAGCAGCAAATCAAGACCGTGCCATCAGCTGAAGGTGACGACGACCTTCTCGGCGGCACCGGGCGTGGTGGCAATCCGCAGCGCCTCCCCCACGTCGTCGAACGGGAGGGTGTGACTCACAATGACGGCATACTTTTCCCAGTTGGCGATGATGTCCTTGGTGACCTCGAAGATTTCCGTCGGATAGCCCATCGACCCGACGATGGTGACTTCATTGCTCATCACGTTGAGAAAGTCCACGGATACCGGTTCTTTGTGGATGGCGACCACTACGACCTTGGCGCCGGTCTTCGCGGCCGCCAAGGCAGTATTGATCACCGCGGGTGCGCCCGCGGCGTCCAGATAGATGTCGGTGGCGGCCTTAGCGGGAAACATCGACTGGCCTGGGCCGTGGATGTCGATCAGGCGTTGCGCGACGTCTTCGTCGGCGGAGTTGATGACCGCGTCGGCACCCACCTTGAGGGCTTTCTCCAGCCGTGACTGGATCAGGTCGACAACGACGACATGTTGTACCCCAGCCGATTTGAAGCCGATCGTTGCGCCGAGCCCGATCGGGCCCGCGCCGAATACCACGACCTTGTCCGACGCTTTGGGCGCGACCTGGTTTACGCCATGTCGCGCAACAGCCATCGGCTCGTTAAGCGCAGCTACTTCGAAAGGTATGTGGTCGGGCACGACCTCGAGACTTTTGCCACGCACGGCGTCCTCGATGAGCAGGTAGTCCGCGAGAGCACCGGTCGGGCCACCGTTGCCGATGATGCCGCTGGGCGCGGCCATCGGATTGATCACGACATGATCGCCCACCGATATTCCGGTGACGTCGCGACCGACTTCGACGACTTCGCCCGCGGGCTCATGGCCGAGCGGCATCTTTCCCTGTCGCGGCGGCATACCGCCCAACGAGATGTACAACGCGTCCGATCCGCAGATACCGCAGGCCCGCATCTTCACCAGGACATCGCTGCGACCAGGCGTGGGCTTCGGTAGCTCGACGATCTGGGTATGCCCCGGCGCTGTCACGATGGAGGCTCTCATCGGTCGGCGAGCGCCTTGGCGAGATCGATTGTGCCAGTTCGGATCGCGGCGACGACTCCGCCGTCGACCAGCAGGTCGGTGCCGGTGATGAAGGCAGCCGACGGTCCCAGTAGAAACTCGGTGGCAGCGGCAATGTCGTCCGGTGTCCCAAGACGTCGAAGACCGGAGTTGTCGACCATGGCTTGCATGAGGGCGCCGGATTCACTGTTCAGCTCCAATTGACCCATCGCCGTGGAGATGACACCGGGGCTGATGCAGTTGATTCGCGCACCGCGCTCGCCCCAGGATCCGGCCGCGGCGGCTACCCGGATTTGGTTGGCCCGCTTGGCGAATGGGTAGGCCATCCGACTGTCGGTGATTTTCGAGCACGCTTCGAGGCCGAGCAGCTCGTCGGTGGGAGCGGTCGCCAGCTGCCGCTCGACTGCCGGGTCAAGCGCAGGCTGCATGTGGCCGGCCATGCTGGCGATGACGACTGCGGCGCCGCCGGGGGCGATCACCGGGCCGAACTCGTCGATAGTCAGCGCGACCCCAAGCAAGTCGACCGCCAGCACCGCCTC